>NZ_JBFVFE010000051.1:0-29397 GCF_052728615.1 Mariniflexile sp.
AGAAAGATGGTAAATTATAAAGAAATATCAATAAAATAAGCACTTAACAAGTGCGAACTAAACGCTTATACCTATAAATTTATTTTCAGGGTCTTCATAAAAAGTGTTTTAGTTTAAAAGTGTTTTAGTTTGTATTAATTTTTTCAAATTTACGCAGACATAGGGGTTATAATTTTGTCAATAAAGGGTCAATGTTTGGTCATTTTAATCAGTAATTATTTTTATTAGTAGCAGATGGTTAAAAACAAAACACTCTAGCTTAACTTATAAATTATATGGAAGTTCCATGATTAGATGCCTTAGGAGCGTTTGAAGAAGTGTTATAAGAGATCTGAATCTGATGGATAAGAAGTTTATGCAAAACCAAAGATATGATAGCAAATGTAATCCTGAACAGAAGAAACGTTTACAATGGTGATTGAGAAATTATTTTTTTCATTAGAAAATATACGAAAAACACTATTCGATTGTATAAACGAATACACGAGTGGATAGTTCTAATTCTTTAATTAAACTATATTTTCCAATTTATGTTTTTTAAGGTGTTCATCAATACCAACTTTTTTAGCTTCATTACAAAAATCTTTTGGACTTATACCATATTGATTCTTAAAACACTTTGAAAAATATTTTGGATTATTAAAACCGACCATATATGCTACTTCAGATATGTTATATCCGTATTTTGTTAATAAAATCGCCGCCTTTTTTACACGTTGCTCACGTATGTAATCAATGAGACTCAAACCCGTTAAAGTAGAGCATTTTCTATATAAACTAGAGTGGCTCATATTCAATTTTTCCGCTAAATCATCCACTTTAAAATCCGGATCGTTTAACTTATCATTCACAATACTGTTTAAGTGTTCTAAAAAAACTTCATCCTGAGATTGTTCAATATTAATTTGAGGGCTATTAATAAGCTCTTTGCGATATTTAGAGATTATAGATTCTTTTCTTATTAAAATATTATTAATTTTAAGTAATAATTCGTTGGAGTTAAATGGTTTATTGATGTATTCAATGGCACCAGCTTTTAAACCTGTAATTTTAGTTTCAGTTGAATTTTTAGCTGTTAATAAAATAATGGGAATATGTTTTGTTAAACTATCTTTTAAAAGTTTTTCACAAAGTTCAATACCATCCATTTCTGGCATCATGATGTCACTAATAATTAAATCGGGTAGATTATTTTTTGCATGATAGTATCCTTCTTTACCATTTTCTGCAAGTAACACATTATATTGTTCAGATAGGAGTCCTTTTAAAAAATTTTGAAGTTCAAAATTGTCCTCAACTATGAGCACTGTTGTTTTAGAACTATCAAAATTTATTGTTTCTTTTAACTCAGTGTTCGGAGTATCAAAATTTTGATTGTTTTCAATTTTTTTACTTGAAGTGATTTTTTCACTATCTAGATAAGCATTCTCGGCTACTGGTATTTTTACAGTAAATATAGTTCCTTCAGATTTTGAACTTTTTACTCTTATTTTTCCCTTGTGAACATCTACTAATTCTTTAGTAAGTGCCAACCCTATGCCCATACCTTTGGCATCATTGTTTGTCCTGTAAAATAATTTAAAAATGTTCTCTAGTTCGTTTTCGGAAATTCCAGAACCTGTATCTGTGACAGAGATTTTTATAAATTGGTTATTTTTAATTGGTATGATGTTTAATTGTATAAAGCCTTCTTGAGGTGTAAATTTAAACGCATTATCAATAATATTATATAGTATATGTTCCAGTTTTTCTTTATCGTACCAAGTATTATCTAGGTTTTTTGGGCAATTGGTATTGAAATCTATTTTTTTAATTCGTGCCAATTCTTTAAATGATAAAGCTATGTTGTAAATATCTTCATATAAGTTATTTTGGGTTACATGTAATTTTAATTTTTTTAGCTCTTTATTTCTTACAAGTGTAAGTTCACGTGCTATTCTAGATAATCGTTGTGCATTATTGGATATTACATTCAACCGTTCTTTTAAAAGCAGGTTGCCATTTGTTTCGGCATTTTCTATCATGTTTTGTATGGGGCTAAGAATAAGCGTGATAGGGGTTTGGATTTCATGGGACATTTTTGTAAAAAAATCCATTTTGGCACTGTGAAGCTCTTTTTTTTTTCTTCTACTAATTTTATTGATCAACAACTTTCTTCTTAAAAGATACCATTTTGAAGCAGTAAAAATTATAACAAAAAGAATTATACCGTAAATAACATAAGCAAATGTTGTTTTCCAAAATGGATAGGCAATAGATACTTTTATCTCTTTCTCTAAAATCCCAGAAGACTGATCTCTCTCATTAGCTTTAATTTTAAGTGTATAATCACCTGGAGGAATATTGGTGTAGGTTGCCAATCCTTCATAGTAGGTTGATTTCCAATCATTATCAAAACCAATTAATTTATATGAATAATAATAATTAGGATTTAAAATATTATTGATTGCCGCAAATCTGACCGAAAACGATGATTGGTCGTTTTTTAAATTCAAATGGTCTACATTAAAAATATCTGTGGTTATTTGATTTGGAATAATGTCTTTTGCTGGTTTGTTCAAAATGTCAATACTGTTCACATATAATTTCCCCTTTTTTAATGTTTTCTTCAATTTGTTAGGATTAAAATAATGGAAGCCTTTGTCACTTCCAAAATACATCAAGCCATTATTGTCCATAAACTTACTCCTTGTAATATGAAAATCTTCCTGCAAACCATCAGATGTGTAATAGGAATCTAATTTTTTTGTAATCAAATCAAAGTGGTGGATACCGTTTGTAGAACTTAACCATAAATTGTTTTCATCTTGGGCTATAATTGCTGAGAAATTGAGCTCATTATTAGGGAATAAATCTTTAAAATCTTTAAATTTTCCAGTTTTTGAATTGAATAAGTTAAGATCAAGTTTTTCATCAATAAACCAAATCTCACCTTGTTTACCTTGGCACATATCCCTAACTCTTATCAAGGAGTTGTCTGGTGGGTTAGAGTAACCCGTAAATAAAGAATTTTCAATATCATTAGGGTTTTCATTAAATTTGAATAGGCCACCTTTTACTTGGCCAATCCATATTGTTTTATCTTGGTCTTCAAATATGCTTTCAAAATAAGTTCCGTTAAGTCCGTTTTCCATATTACCAAAACTCGCAATCAAGCCCTCATTGCTGGAATATACATTTAAACCCGTATTTGTGCCTGCCCAAATTCGGCCTTTAGAGTCTTTGAAAACAGTTCGTACATCTGTAGCTGCCTCGTTTAATTTGTTTATTACAGGAATACGCTTAAACGTATTTGTAATAGGGTTGTATTTCCACAAACCATTTCTGTAAGTTCCAAACCAAATGTTGGCATCGTTATCTTCAGCTATAGATTGGATATAAAAATTATTATCAATGTCATTAAAATATTCTTTTTCAGTATTATTGTTATCAATTCTAACTAGACCATTTCCATCTGTGCCCACCCATAAGGTGCCTTTGCTGCTTTTGTAGATACTCAATATTCTTAACGGAATATCATTAACCGAACCTTTGTTGTACCCAATATGTTCATTTGGTTTTGGAATTACGTTTACTTCCCCATGGTTGGTTACAATCCAGATGTTTTCATTGGAATCTTCGCTAATATCCATAATGGTGTTGCCACTCAATGAAAATTCGTTGGGATACTTATTTTTAAACACGGTAATGGATCCCGACGTTTCGTTTATCTTATATAGACCACCACCATCTGTACCTGCCCAGATAATACCGTTACTATCATGAAACATGTTCAGGAACAGTTCTTTTTCAATATTTTTTAAGTGACCTTTAAGGAAGTAGTTTTGAATAAACTCTTTTTTTAGAATATCATAAACAAATAATCCATGAGCTTCAGTTGCTATCCAAAGTCTATTTTCAGTGCCTGTTTGAAGTGTGATTTTTTGAGGGTAATTTGTAAAAAGGCCTGTAAGTTCATTTAGTTTTTTGGTTTTCAAGGAATAATTAAAAATTTTCCCTTGGGAAGTGCTTGCATAAAACTCAGTATCATTTACGATTTCTGTATCCCATATTTCAATATTTTTTTCATTGATATTTGGAATAGTAAAAATCTTCTCAATCTTTTTGTTAAAATAAGTATAAATCTCTCCGACTTTTGTTGCAATAAGTAAACCGTTTTTTACGGGCTTGATAACACTAACGGAATTTTTTGGCAAACCGTCAATTGGTGTAAATACACCTTTGCTGGAATTATAGTAACATACTGAACCTTTAATACTTTTTATCCATATATTTTTACTCTGTCCAGAATACATTATGTCTATCCTGTCATCTGGAAATATCTCATTGTTTTTAATTAAAGTATATGAATAACCGTTATATTTTAAAATACCATATATAGTATTCATCCAGATGTTCCCAATAGAATCTTGTGAAACTTGAAAGACATGTACGTTTTTGTTATTGTACTGTGGGGTTATGTGCTTAATATTAATATAATTTTGGGCATTAGTATTGTAAGCACATGCAATGGATAAAATTATATAGAATATTATTTTAAATTGCTTTAAATCCATTGCTGAGAATATTATTTTAATTCTTTCCTCTAAATATATTACTATTTTTTTCAATACATATCAAAATTAAGGTTTGATGGATGATAATGAGGTGTGTATTTTGGTCAAAAAAAGGACTCTTTTCAGTCAATCCTATTAATCGGTTGATATAATCTTAAGGTATTGTAGTGCTATCGTTCAAATGAGGCACCGATGCAAAACCTCTATTGCCACTATATGTTTTAATGTTTTTTAGAGCAATAATTTCAACGATTAAATATAAATTAAAGCAAGCATGAAAATAAATAATAGTGATTTAGCAAGAAGTTAAGCAAACGTTTGTAGCTCTAGGATACGTATTATTCAAAAAAGTATACTAATTGGTCAAAGTCTGGTATTTGACTATTAATTCTACCTTTTTTGAACAAATTGACGGCTATTGTTTATGCAAGAATATTGCAAATTTGTCAATAAACATTAAATATATGAAAGAAAACTCAAGAAGGTCTTTTGTCAAAAAAGCGGCAATGGCAACAGCTGGCTTATCTATACTACCTAGTTTAACATATGGTTCTGGGTTTAATTTAAATAAGGAAAAAATAAAATTAGCATTTATTGGTGTAGGCTTACGCGGTACTAACCATTTAACCAATGCATTGCATAGAAAGGATATAGAGATAACAGCTATTTGTGATTTGGATAATGAGCGAATAGATCTAGCGCTTTCTATGATTAAGACTGCCGGTTTTAAAGCACCCAAGGTTTTTGGCAAAAACGATTTAGATTATAGAAATCTTTTAGAGTTAAAAGATGTTGATGCCGTAATAATTGCAACCCCTTGGCTGTGGCATACCAAAATGGCTGTAGATTCTATGAAAGCTGGTAAATATACCGGTTTAGAGGTGTCTGCTGCAAATACATTAGAAGAGTGCTGGGATTTGGTAAACACACACGAACAAACAGGCTCTCATTTAATGATTCTTGAAAACGTAAATTATCGTAGAGATGTGTTAGCCGTATTAAATATGGTAAAACAAAATGTTTTTGGCGAGTTACTGCATTTTAGATGTGGTTACCAACATGATTTAAGAGGCGTTAAGTTCAATGATGGAAAAACAGCTTATGGAAAAGGTGCTGAATTTGGAGAAAAAGGTATTTCTGAATCTGCCTGGAGAACACAACATTCACTGTTAAGAAATGCAGACGTTTATCCCACGCATGGTTTAGGACCTGTAGCCGTTATGGCAGATATAAATAGAGGAAATCGTTTGGTATCCTTAACATCGCATGCCACCAAAGCCATTGGACTGAACAAGTACATTGTAGAAACTGGTGGAAAAGATCATCCAAATGCAAAATTAAAATGGAAGCAAGGAGATATCATAACATCCACTATTGAGACTTCTAACGGAGAAACCATTATTGTAACCCATAATGTCAATACACCCCACCCATATTCTTTAGGGTTTAAAGTACAAGGTGTTCAAGGACTTGCAGATTTTGATTATCACACACAACGTATTCATATAGAAGGCACAACGGAAGGACACGGTTGGGAGAGTATGGAGCCTTGGTTTAAAAAATACGACCACCCGCTTTGGAAAAAGTATGGGGAATTAGCTGAAGGTGCTGGGCATGGAGGTATGGACTTTTTTGTTATGAACTCTTTTGTAGAATCTGCTAAAGAAAACATAGCACCACCCATGGATGCCTATGATGCAGCTGCTTGGAGCGCTGTAACACCGTTATCAGAACTGTCCATAGAAAATAATGGCGAACCACAGGATTTTCCAGACTTTACGCGAGGTAATTGGATAAAACGTAAACCTTATAACTGGATGAAAGACACTTATTAACAAACAAATTAATTAACTAACATAAACAAATTTTATATGAAAAAAAGTATACCAATTTTTATTTTCATGCTAATTTTTTCAGTGTTTTTACAGGCGCAGGAAAGATCAGTTACAACCTCGGTGGTTGACGAATCAGGAACTCCCATTACAGGTGCAAGTATTATTGTTAAAGGCACTACCAAAGGAGGGATAACAGATTTTGACGGTAACCTAACTCTCAATGCGGGTTCAGGCAGTATTTTATCCATTTCATCTCTTGGCTATAAGAATCAAGAAGTAAATGTAGGAAGCAAAACAGCTATTAAAGTTGTTTTAATTGAAGATATTAGCCAATTGGATGAGGTTGTTGTTGTGGCGTATGGTACTCAAAAGAAAGAGACTGTCACATCTTCGATTGTAGAAATTAAGTCGGAAAAACTAGCCGATGTAACCACGCCTGAAGTTGCTACCATGTTACAAGGTAAGATTGCTGGAGTGCAGATTTTACCGGATACTGGTTCTCCTGGAGATTCTCCAAGTATTATTATAAGAGGTAGGTCTTCCATTAATTCAACCAATTCACCTTTATGGGTTTTGGATGGTGTCATTATTGGCAATTCAGATCCAAAACTAAACCCAAATGATGTGGAAAGCATCTCCGTATTAAAGGATGCATCTGCAACAGCTTTATATGGCAACAGGGGTGCCAACGGTGTTATTATAGTAACCACTAAAAGAGGTAAAATAGGGAGCAAGCCACAGGTAAGCGTTTCCCTGAAATCAGCAATAAATCAATTTAACCCTGGAAAGTTTGAGGTCATGAATTCCCAACAATTATATGATTATCAAGCTGAGCTTGGAAACCAAAACCCTTGGTTTGCACCAGATTTGTTAGATAGAGATTATGATTGGATAGATGGTGCTACACAAGACGCTTTTGTAAAAGATGCGTCCATAACGTTTACTTCGGCTACAGAAACACATAACTTATTCTTGTCAACAGGATATTATAACGAAGAAGGAACTGTAATTGGTAATGAACTAAACAGATATACATTTCGTACCAATTTAGATTATAATATATCGGATAGATTAACTATTAAGCCAAAACTTAATTTTGTTTTTGATAGAAGAGATGCTACCAATGAGGCTTCTCTATATGAAGCTTATTTGAATTTGCCATGGGATTTACCTTTTGCTGCGGATGGTTCGGTAGTAAATGCTTCCGATGCACAAGGCGATGATTGGTTAGGTAGGGATAAAAGAAACTTTTTTTATGACCGTCAGTGGAATTATACTGATTCTAGATCTTTCGACTTTTTTGGTAGTTTTGATTTTGAATATAAATTACTTCCCAACCTTACCTATGTTTCTACAAATAACTTTAGATGGGGTAATTACGAATCTTTTTCATATACAGATCCAAGGTCAAACGGCGGGCGAACAACTAATGGTTCTATAAATGATTTTACGTTTAGAGGCCTATACAGGTTTACAAATCAAATGTTAAAATACTCCAACACGTTTAACGAAAACCATACAGTAAATGTTTTAGCTGGTTATGAGTATAATGATAGCAGTACAAAAAACGTATCTACAACATCAGAGAATGTGGTGGTAAACGGAAAAGTGCAAAGTGTAGGTTTAAAACCGGCTGCGGCTAACGGTGATGCCAGTGAATTTGCACAACAATCTGTTTTAGTATCTGCAGATTACGATTACAAAGCCAAATATTTCGTAAAAGGGTCAGTAAGAGTTGATGGTGCTTCAGCTTTTGCTAAAGATTATCGTTATGGTGAATTTTACTCCGTGGCTGCAGGTTGGAATATCCATAAAGAAGATTTTTTTAACGTGAAACAAATAAATGCTTTAAAATTAAGAGCGAGCCATGGTGCTGTAGGAAATCAACCCGGAGGGTTTGGGTTTTTAAGTACTTATGATGTTAAATTTCAATATGCTGGTTTAATTGCGGCAAAACCACTGCGATTGGGAACAGAAAATTTAACATGGGAGAAAGCCATTGAATCTAATGCAGGTATAGATGCTACCTTATTTGGTGCCATCGATTTAACTGTAGATTATTATAATAAAGAAAACTCAGGATTGCTTTATTTTAGAGCATTATCTGACCAGACTGGATTTAGTGGTAGATATGAGAATATTGGATCTATTACCAATAAAGGTATAGAGGTAGCTGCATCTGCAGATCTGGTTAATAAAGAAGATTTTGGTATTAATGTAGGGTTCAATATTAGTTTTAATAAAAATGAAGTAAAAGAACTTGCAGATGGAACGGACATTATTGGAGGCTCAACTATTATAAGGGAAGGTGAGGAATTTGGCACCTTTTACATGAGGAAATGGTTGGGTGTTAATCCTGGAGATGGTACACCAGTATATGAAGTGGTTGATAAAACTACTGGAGAGCGTTCTACAACAAATGATTATAACAGTGCTACAGTCCAAATAGTTGGAACATCCAATCCAGATTTCACAGGTGGTTTTAATACAAGCATAAGGTATAAAGCTTTCTCATTAAGTTCTAATTGGAGTTTTTCTTATGGATCAGAGTTGTACAACTCTTCACGTAATTTATTTGATTCTGATGGGTTCTATTTACAATTCAACCAAATGGTATTACCTAAAGGTTGGAGCAGATGGGAAAAACCGGGCGATTTGGTTACGCATCCTAAACCCAGAGATGGAGGCTACCCAGGAAGTAACCAAACTTCTACGCGTTATTTAGAAGATGGAAGCTATTTACGACTTAATAATGTACGATTATCCTATAATCTACCTCAATCAGCTTTAGGTCGCTTAGGTATAGTGGGAGCAAGCATTTATTTGACAGGGGATAATTTGGTAACATTTACCAAATTCTCTGGAGTGGACCCTACTGTTGGAGGAGCTAATGGTTTTACAAGTTTAGGCTATCCTATCCCAAGACGATATGCTTTAGGACTTAATATTACGTTTTAATCAATTAAAAAATTTAAGCATGAAAAAAATAATATATATATCACTACTGGCAATCACAGCTGTAATTACTTCATGTGAATTGGATAGAAGTCCTTTTACTGAAATTGCAGCAGAAGATTTATTTAAAGATCCCGGTGCTGCCCAAGCAGCAACGCTTGGTAACTACCTTTTCTTAAAAGGAGATAAAGGCTATGACGGATGGTCGGACGATTTACATAGAATGTCTGAATATTCAGGTGATAACGTTATGATAAGTGGCGGTACTACCGATGCGTTATACTTCTTTTATAACTACCAAAGAAACCCTAATAACAGCAGAAACAATAGGTTTTGGAGTAACTCTTTCAAGGCCATCGTTGGAACAAACAGAGTTATTGAAAGTTTAACCGAAGGTAAAAGTGCAGAGCAAGATCAAGTTATTGGAGAAAACTATTATATTAGAGCTCTTGTGTTTTTTCAAATGGGTAATGTTTTTGGAAGACCTTACAATCAAGGAACTTCAAACTTATCAATTCCATTAAAGTTGACATCTGATATAACGGACTTACCAGATAGGAATACCGTTGGTGAAGTGTATGCCCAAGTGATTTCAGATTTATTGAAAGCTGAAGCGTTGATGAATACTAATAAGGGGCCATCTTTTGCTTCGAAAGAAGCGGCACAAGCCTTATTGTCCAGGGTATATTTATATATGGAAGACAATGATAAAGCCATTCTGTATGCAGACAAAGTTTTAAATTCAGGAACTTATTCACTTTTACCTTCCAGTCGCTTTGCGGTTATGAATACACTGGCTCCTGCCGAAAATGAAGAAGCTATATTTTCAATTACTTTAACAAAAGATATAGACATACCTGGAACTGAAGATTGGTACACCATAGGCTCTTTTTATGCTACTATTGATGGTGTAGGATGGGGCGAAATGTATGCATCGCGCACCTATCTTGATTTAATTGATAAAAATGCCACTGATTTAAGAAAAAGCTTTATTGAACCACAATATTTAAAAGATGCAAGTGGAGATAAAATTCCTGCCGTATATTGGGTTAACACGCAGTACAAATACGAGTTTAGAAGAACAACTACAACTAGTGGGGTAACTACCTTTACAGATGGAGGAACAACCTATACGGTTCAATCTGAAGTGGTGAGTGGTAAAACTATATATTATTTCAATGGTCCTAATGGAAGACAGGATGTTATAAAAGATTTTGATTTAGATAAAAGAAATGGTTATCCTAAATTCTTTATTCTAAAAGCATCCCAACAAGAGAAAGATTTACATCTTTGGTCTCCAACGGTATCACGTTTAGCAGAAATGTATTTAAATAAAGCCGAGGCTCATGCAAAAAAAGGTTCGGGTCAATTGGCTTTAGATATGGTAAATACATTAAGAACCAGAGCACAAGTTCCTAATTATACTTTAACTACACTTCCTGCTGGAAAAACAGTATTGGATGTTGTATTGGATGAGCGTCGTTTAGAGTTGGCTTTTGAAGGACATAGAAAATTTGATGTTTATAGAAATGGACGCATCATGAATAGAAGATACCCTGGAACGCATTTAAATGGTACAAGTCCATTTTTTGAAATAGAATCTACCAATAAAGTCATTGTGGAGTTTATTCCTGAACAGCAAATATTAATACAACCCACTTTAATTCAAAATCCTTAATAGAAAATACCGAAAGTTTTTTTGATATTATACTACAGTGAAAATTTTATATAATTAAATAAATATAATTTATGAAAACAATAATAAAACAGAAAAAGATATTATTTACAATGGTTTCTTTTTTAATAATAACACTATTAACTATATCGTATTCATGTTCACCTGATGCGGTTTTAGTTGACACAAATCTTAAATTACCTCCAGTATCATTAGACACTACGGGTTGGAAAGTTATCAATTATTCAAGCCAGGAAGATCAAGATGGCGAAGGCGAAGGTAATGGAAGAGTTTGGAACACATTTGACGGAAAACCAGATACATTTTGGCACACGTGCTGGAATGGCTGTACCGCAGTGCCTCCACATTTTTTTGTTGTGGACATGCAAGAATCTCAAAAAATCAATGGGTTTGTTTTTTTGCAAAGACAATCACTTTCTAGAAACATAGAGATTCTTTCAATAGAAATCAGTGATGATAATTCTACTTGGACTTCATTAGGTGAATTTACATTGGAAAAATCTAAAAGTGCTCAAGATAAACCTCTAGATAAAGAGGTGACAGCGCGCTATTTTAGACTTAATGTTATTAAAGTTTTTGATGGATCGAACAATGCTGCTTTGGCTGAAATAACAGTTTATTTTTAAATGACACTCATATAAGCCCAAAAACAAAATGTGGTTTTGGGCTTATATTCTTTTTTGTAAAAGCATATTTATATCAATTTCAACATATTAAAATAGTAATTACATTTTTACCTGATGCAAAAATATACTTTATATGGATTGTTAATTTGTTTACTGTCATGTAACAATGGCTTGGATAATCTTGATGCAGATAAGCTATTCACCAATGTTCCTTCAGAAGTGTCAGGAGTCATTTTTCAAAATAAAATTTTAGAATCAGAACAGCTTCATTACTATAAGTATCTTTACATATACATAGGAGGTGGCGTTGCTGCTGCAGATTTTAACAATGATGGTTTGGAAGACCTTTTCTTCACTTCCAACATATATTCCAACAAGTTGTTTCTAAATAAAGGTAATTTTGAATTTGAAGACATTACAGAACAAGCTGGTATTGTAAAGCGTACAGGTTTTGACGCTGGCGTATCTGTTGCAGATGTGAATAATGACGGATTTCTCGATATCTATATCAATAGAGCGGGTTGGTATAATGGCGATGAACGGTTGGCCAATATGCTATATATAAATAACGGTGATTTAACATTTACGGAACAGGCAAGCAAATACGGTTTAGCAGATACCAATAGATCTATAAGTTCTACTTTTTTTGATTATGATAAAGATGGCGATTTGGATGTTTATATTACAAATGCACCATCAGACTTTGGTTTGTCAGGAAAAATAATTGATTTATCAGAAATTCAAAAAGACCCTAACACAAAAGCTTTTAGAAGTAGCGATAAGTTATATAAGAACGACGGAAATGGGCATTTTTCAGATGTCACTTTAAAAGCGGGAATTCTTCCTGATTTAGGCTTTGGTTTAAACGCACAAGTAGGCGATCTTAACAATGATGGGTGGCCAGATATTTATGTGTCCAATGATTTTATCAGTCCAGATTTTGCCTATGTAAATAATGGCGATGGTACGTTTACTGAAAGCAGAAATAGCCTTTTTAAACACATTTCGTATTACAGTATGGGTAGTGATATGGCCGATATTAACAATGATGGTTTTTCAGATTTGTTGGTTTTGGATATGAGTCCGGATGATTATGTGCGATCCAAAACCACCATGTCTATGATGTCCATTGACCGTTTTCAAGATATGGTCGATAAAGATTATCATTACCAATACATGCATAACGTTATGCAGCTAAACAACGGGAATAGCACATTCAGTGAAATTGCCAATATGTCTGGCATTGCACAAACAGATTGGAGTTGGTCTGCACTATTTGCCGATTTTGATTTAGATGGTTATAACGATTTATACGTAACCAACGGTATTTACAGAGATGTTGTAGATAGAGACACAAATAACGAAATTGATAAATATATCAACCTAAATAAGGATCATCTTACAGAAAAAGATTTTTACAATTTTACCCAAAAGTTACCGCAACAAAAACTAACCAACTATTTTTTTAAAAACAAAGGCAATTCGCAATTTGAGAATACGACCACGGATTGGGCAAACGAAAAGCCAACCTTTTCAAATGGTGCTGTTTATGTAGATCTGGATAATGACGGTGATTTAGATATTGTGACAAACAATTTAGATGAAAACGCTACTATTTTAAGAAATAATGCAAGAGAAATTAATAATAATAACTTTTTGCAGTTTGTGTTCAAAGGTCCTAACAAAAATAAATTTGGTGTTGGCACTACCGTTAAAATACATAATGAAAACGGACAGATTTTAACACGACAGCTTATAAACGCTAGAGGTTATCTTTCTTCGGTATCCAATAAACTTCATTTCGGATTGGGTAAAGAGGCCACAGTGCCCAAAGTGGAAATTATTTGGAATGATGGAAAAACCCAAACGCTTACAAATGTTTCAAGTAATAAAACCATAACGATTAATTATTCAGATAGTAAGGAAGCATCGGCTAGAGAGGCTACTACTTCTGAAAATAAAAAATTGTTTACAGAAAGTGCATTCAATTTCAAACATACTGAAATACCATTTAATGATTTTGACAAACAAGTATTGTTGCCACATAAGCTATCGCAAACAGGACCTGCCATAGCGAAGGCAGACCTTAATAATGATGGGTTGGATGATATTTTTTTAGGAGGAGCGCATCAACAAACAGGGCAATTTTTAATAGCAAATAAACAAGGTGGTTTTGATGCCATTTCCATTCCCGATTTAATTAAAGATGAAAAACATGAAGATGTTGCAGCTTGTTTTTTTGATGCAGATAATGATGGCGATCAAGATTTATATGTGGTAAGCGGAAGTTACGAGTTTATTGAAGGTTCAGATTTACTTCAAGACAGACTTTATATAAACCAGGGGAATTTTAACTTTAAAAGGTCAGATTCAAAAATACCAACAATCAGGACTGCAGGTTCGGTAGTTCGGGCGGCAGATTTTGATAAGGATGGCGATATGGATTTGTTTGTGGGCAGCCGTGTAATTCCTGGGAAATATCCGTATGCACCAACCAATTTTTTATTGATCAATGAAAATGGAACCTTTAAAAATAAAATAGCATCCATAGCACCACAAGCCGAAACTATTGGTATGGTTACCGATGCACAATGGGCAGATATTGATAATGATGCTGATGAAGATTTAATTATTACAGGAGAATGGATGGGTATTGAAGTGTTTATAAATAAAGACGGCATACTTTCAAAAAACGACAGATATAATTCTTTGTCTTCAACAAAAGGATGGTGGAATACAATTACTATCGAAGATATTGATGGCGATGGAGATAAAGACATCATTGCCGGAAATTTGGGGCTTAATTATAAATTCCATGCATCAAAAGAGAAACCTTTCCATGTGTACACAAAAGATTTTGATGGTAACGGAACCGAAGATATTATGCTTGCTAAATATTATAATGAAAAGCAAGTACCAGTAAGGGGTAAAGGTTGCACAGCGCAACAAATGCCTTTTCTAAAAAAGAAAATAGCCACTTACAACGAGTTTGCAAATAAAGATTTGCAGGGCATTGTCGGTGATGGGATTTTAACCTCCTTGCATTACGAAGTTAACGAATTTCAATCGGGTATTTTTATAAACAATGGCAAAGGGGAATTCAGTTTTAAACCTTTTCCAATAGAAATACAGAAATCACCTATTAACAGTGTCATTTATAAAGATTTAGATGGCGACAACATTAAAGATTTTTTAATGGCAGGAAACAATTACCAGTCTGAAGTGGAAACTACGCGTGCCGATGCAGGAACGGGAACTTTCCTAAAAGGAGATAAGCAGGGAGGTTTTACCTATTTGCCCAATTACAAAATAGGCTTTTATGCTGATTTAGATGTAAGGAGCATGTTGCCATTAAAAACTGCTAATGGTAATGTCATTTTAGTTGTTAACAATAACAATAGGAATCAAATATTTAAAATATCAAACTAAAGAAAAAATTAAAGTATGAAAAAAACAATATCACATTTAGATTTAAGAAGCATAGTATTGGTATTAGTGCTTATAATTACAGTGTCATTCTCATGTTTCTCGTGTTCTCAAAGTGATGCACCTGGTAAAAAAGAAGTAAAGGAGGAAAATCCACCAGCATTAAGCTTGACAAAAACAGTTCCTATAGGTGCCAATAGCTGGGTTTTAAATAACCTTGTCCAGGATCAAAATGTCATTTCTGAATCAGGTATCCGTAATTGGTCATCCTTAGATGATGTCATTCATACTTATGTAAAAACAGGAGCAGGAGAATTGAATATTGGGTTAAAAATGAAATCGTTTGATGGTTCTTCAAAAATAAAAGTGACCGTTGGGGATATTTCCAAAGAAATTGCTGCTTCTAGCACCACATATAAAACAGAAGAAATAGGAACATTTACAGTACCAGCTGGATATCAATTGATAGAGATTAAAGGAATTAAAAAATCAGGAAATTATATTGCAGATATCAGCGATATTCTTTTCGGAGGTTCTGCAATAGCTTCAGGCATCACATTTGTTCCCACAGATAATTTTTATTTTGGCAGAAGAGGTCCTTCGGTACACATGGGTTACGATGAACCAGTTGGAAAAGATGTTCAGTGGTTTTATAACGAGGTTACTGTTCCCGAGGGCCAAGACCAATTAGGATCGTTCTTTATGGCTAACGGTCATGCACAAGGTTATTTTGGTATGCAGGTAAATTCAGCAACCGAAAGACGCGTGTTGTTCTCAATATGGAGTGCTTTTAAAACAGACGATCCAAGTCAAATCCCTAAGGATTATACGGTTACTAATTTAGGTAACAGCACTGGTGTAACTGTACAAGCCTTTGGTAACGAAGGTTCTGGTATGCAATGCTTCAAGAACGTTGGTTGGAAAGCAGGAGTTACATATAAGTTTTTACTCAAGGGAGAAACTTCCAGTGTTGTTGGATCTACAGATTATACAGCATATTTCTATGATCCTGCAATTGGAGATTGGCAATTAATAGCCAGTTTAAGAAGACCAAAAACCAGTACCCATTTAACAAGATTGCATTCATTTTTGGAGAATTTCAATCCCAGTACAGGTAATCTTTCCAGACGTGTAAATTATGGTAACCAATGGGTATACACAACCGAAAAGAAATGGGTAGAAATGACCAGTGGAACATTTACGGCAGATGCAACTGCAAGTAACGGAGACCGATCTGATTTTGAAGGAGGTACTACTGGCAATGCCTTTTTTCTAAAAAATTGTGGATTTTTTAATGCGAATGTAAAGCCAAATACGTCATTTTCAAGAACAGCTTCTGGAGTAGCTCCAAATATAGATTTTACTGCTTTGGAAATACCTAAACTTCCTGACCCTCCATCACCAGTAACATTATTAGATAGAAATTCTTGGTCGGTTATTGATTTTAGTTCACAAGAAGATAAAGGAGGAGAAGGAGATACGGGTCGCGCAAAAGATGTTTTAGATGGTAAATTAGATACTTATTGGCATTCTTGTTGGAGTGGTTGTACAGCAACCTCACCGCACCACATTACCATAGATATGGGAGCACAAACTAAAGTATTTGGTGTAAGGTTTGCACAAAGGCAGTCTTTATCCCGAGCAGTAAAAAACATTGAAATACAAAAAAGTACGGATAATTCAAATTGGTCTTCATTAGGAAAGTTTGAGTTGCAAAATATAAAAGAGGAACAGGATGTAAGTTTTTCTTCTGAGCAAACATTTAGGTATTTGAAATTTATTTCTACAACATCACATGATGGCACTGAAAATGCTGCAATGGCAGAGATTAAAGCTTTCATAAAATAACGATTAGTAGTAGTTTTAGTTGAGTTAGTTTAGTTTGAATAAGCCTCTGTTTGCAAACAGGGGCTTTTTCTAAAAGTTTTTACTTTATGATTAATATGATATTGGTAATTGGTGCTTTTGGCCAGTTGGGTACGGTTTTAACTGAAAAGCTTCAGGTTAAATGGGGATTGAACCGTGTTATTGCTTCCGATTTGGTAAGTAAAGCAGATTTCAATGGCCATTTTGAAACTTTAGATGCGACGGATTTCAAGGCTCTTGAACAGATAGTAACCAAATATAAAATAACAGAAATATATCATTTAGCTGCAATTCTTTCAGCCAATGGAGAAAAGTTCCCGCTACATACGTGGGATGTTAACATGACATCTCTATTCAATGTTTTGGAAGTCGCCAGAATCCACAAGGTCAATAAAGTTTTCTACCCTAGTTCAATAGCAGTGTTTGGTGATAAAATTGAAAGAGTTAACACGCCTCAGTCACCAAATTTAACACCTGCAACAGTATATGGAATTAGTAAGGTTTCAGGAGAAATTTGGAATAATTATTATTATAACAAATATGGTTTGGATGTTCGCTCATTAAGATACCCTGGGGTTATAGGATATCAATCATTACCAGGTGGAGGTACTACGGATTATGCCGTGGATATTTATCATAAAGCGGTTAAAAACGAGTCTTTTGAATGCTTCTTGGAAGCTACTACAAAGCTTCCAATGATTTTTATGGATGATGCCATTAGGGCAACCATAGAATTAATGGATGCACCTATTGAAGATATAAATGTAAGAACCTCCTATAATTTATCGGGAATGAGTTTTACCCCCAAAGAGTTATATCATTCTATAAAGAAAATATATCCTGATTTTAAAATAAGTTATAAACCTGATTTTAGGCAAAACATTGCCAATTCATGGCCTAAAAGCATAGACGATTCATCTGCAAGGAATGATTGGGAATGGAAACCAGCTTTTGATTTGGATATGATGACGGAATTAATGATACAAAAGCTAAAGGAATATTATAATTCAATAACAGTATAATATACTATGTACGGAAGCATTAAAGAAAATCTGGAAAACGAATTACAAGCTATTAAAGATAATGGTCTGTATAAAAAAGAGCGCATCATAACCACCTCGCAAGATGCTGTTATTAAAGTTTCCACAGGTGAAGAGGTTATCAATTTTTGCGCCAATAATTACTTAGGATTGTCCAACAATAAAGATATTATTCAAGCGGCCAAGGATACTCTGGATACGCATGGCTTTGGAATGTCTTCTGTTCGATTTATATGCGGTACTCAAGATATACACAAAGAATTATAGGCTAAAATAGCTGCATTCTTTCATTGTGAAGATACCATTTTATATGCGGCGGCATTTGATGCTAACGGAGGTGTTTTTGAACCTTTATTATCTAAAAGAGGATGCTACCATTTCAGATGCTTTAAACCATGCATCTATTATTGATGGGGTTCGTTTATGTAAAGCGGCTCGTTATAGATATGCCAATAATGATATGGCTGATTTAGAAACTAAATTAATTGAAGCCAATAAGAAAAACCATCGTTTTAAAATTATTGTCACTGATGGTGTTTTTTCAATGGATGGTGTAGTTGCAGAATTGGATAAAATATGTGATTTAGCAGATAAGTATGGTGCCTTGGTTATGGTTGACGAATGTCATGCTGCTGGTTTTATTGGTAAAACAGGCCGTGGGACTATTGAGTTGAAAAATGTTTTGGGCAAAGTGGATATTATTACTGGGACATTAGGAAAAGCTCTTGGAGGTGCCATGGGCGGCTATACAACAGGCAAAAAAGAGATTATTGAAATGCTACGTCAGCGTTCCAGACCTTATTTGTTTTCAAATTCTTTGGCACCATCCATTGTTGGAGCATCTTTAAAGGTTTTTGAAATGTTAGAGAATGACACTTCATTACGTGATAAACTTGAAGAAAACACCAACTACTTTAGAAGTAACATGGAAGCAGCTGGGTTTGATTTGGTTGGCGCAGATGCAGCCATAGTACCGGTCATGCTGTATGACGCTAAACTTTCGCAAGACATGGCAAATGAATTATTAAAAGAAGGGATATATGTCATTGGCTTTTTCTACCCAGTAGTACCACAAAACAAGGCGCGGATAAGAGTTCAGTTATCTGCAGCACACACCAAAGAACATTTAGACAAAGCTATAGAGGCATTTATAAAAGTGGGTAAAAAACTTAACGTTAAAAGTTAACAAAAAAACAGCAATATTTAAAATAATTAAAGAAAATGAACAAACCAACACTAGTAGTCTTAGCGGCGGGAATGGGAAGCCGATATGGCGGATTAAAACAAATGGACGCTTTTACTTCAGAGGGAGATACCATTATGGATTTTTCAATTTATGATGCTTTAAGAGCAGGTTTTGGAAAGTTTGTCTTCATCATCAGAAAAAGTTTTGAAAATGACTTTAGGGCCATTTTTGATAAAAAACTAAAAGGAAGGGCTGAGGTAGCCTATGTGTTCCAGGAACTGGACAGTGTGCCCGAGAAATACATCAATCCAGACAGGGTAAAACCTTGGGGCACGGGGCATGCGCTTTTAATGGCAAAAGATGTTGTTAAGGAAAATTTTGCCATCATCAATGCCGATGATTTTTATGGTAAGGAAGCTTTTGAAGTGATGGCAAGATCACTCATGGAAAAAGATAAAAAATCTTATCAATTCAATACTATGGCTTATCTTTTAAAAAACACCGTATCCGACCATGGCTTTGTGTCCAGAGGAGAATGTCAAGTTGATGAAAATGGATATTTAATTGATGTCACCGAAAGAACCCATATCGAAAAAATTAAGGGTGGATTGATACGAAAAGATGATAATGGACAATTTGTTTCCATAGATGAAAACACGATTGTTTCCATGAATTTCTGGGGGTTCACACCAAAATGTTTCGAATTCGGCAATCAACTATTTGAGCAGTTTTTAGAAGCGAATCAATCCAACTTAAAAGCGGAGTTTTACTTGCCTTCCATAGTCAATGAAATTTTGAAATCAGGAAAAGCGACCGTAGAGGTTTTAAAGTCCGATGCCCAATGGTTCGGGGTCACTTATAAAGAGGATAAGGCCATTGTTGAAAAAGCAATAGGAAAATTAAAGGAGCAAGGAATTTATCCAACAAAACTTTGGTAATATGGTTACGGAAAAACTAAAATCTATTTTTTGTCAGTTTCAGCACGGGAGCGAATTTCATTCCTATAAAGAATTGGCATCTGGCCATATTAACGACACCTATTTGATACTGACAAAAAACAGACCTTACTTTGTTCTGCAACGCATCAATCATGGTGTTTTTAAGGATGTTCCGGGTTTGATCAACAACAAAGTGGCCATCAGTCGGCACATTCAGAATAAATTGAGCCATTTGCCCAAAGAGGAATTGGAAAGACAAGTACTAAGGTTTGCCCCAACCAAAGATAACAATGCTTTTTATCAAGATGAAACTGGCAACTATTGGAACCTCATGTATTTTATTGATGACAGCCTAACTTTTGAAACGGTTAAAGATGTTGAAGTGGCTTACGAAGGCGGGAAAATATTTGGAGAATTCCTGAATTTAACAAGCGATTTTGATGTATCTAAATTAACAGAGGTCATCCCGAAATTTCACGATATGTCTTTTAGATATTCTCAGTTTAATTCGGCGTTGCAATCGGCATCCAAAGAGCGTCTTTTCAAAGGAACAACGGCTATAGATTATGTTGTGGAATTAAAGGAAGAGATGCACATTCTTCAAAATTTAAAGGAATCGGGCGACATTAAATTACGGGTTACACATAATGACACTAAAATATCAAATGCCTTGTTCTCAAAAGATAATAAGGGCTTGTGTGTTATCGATACCGATACGGTGATGCCAGGAATTGTGCATTACGATTTTGGCGATGCGATACGAACTATTTGCAATACGGCTGCCGAAGATGAAACGAATTTAGATTTGGTATCGTTTAATACACATTACTACAACGCTTACACCAAGGGGTTTTTAGAAAAAGTGAAGGACTCTTTAAGTCCCATGGAAATTGAATATTTGCCGTTAGGGGCAAAAACCATGATCTTTATTATGGGTTTGCGTTTTTTAACTGATTTTCTGAACAACGATGTGTATTACAAAACAAAATATCCAGAGCATAATTTTGATCGGGCAAAAAACCAATTCAAATTATTGCAAAGTTTAACTGAAAAATACAAAGAAATTCAATAATAATATTATCCAACGCTAAACCAACTTCTATGTCAAATCCACAACAGTTATCCACTAAAAACAGCACTTTAGTGCCCACCGTCATAATAGCCGGCCTCTTCTTCATCTTCGGGTTCGTCACCTGGATCAACGGAGCATTGATTCCATTTATGAAGACCATCAATGAGCTTACCGATGCGCAATCCTATCTAGTGGCATCGGCATCCTATATATCGTTTGTAGTGATGGCGTTACCTGCATCATACATCTTGAACAAGATCGGTTACCGAAAAGGGATGTCCTTAGGATTGATGGTCATGGCCGTTGGCGCCCTGGTGTTCATTCCCGCCGCCGAGGCAAGGACCTATTGGGTATTTTTATCGGGTATTTTCATACAAGGCATGGGCATGACGCTGTTGCAGACAGCGGCCAATCCATACATCACTATTTTAGGGCCGATCGAGAGCGGCGCAAAGCGTATCGCCATCATGGGCATCGCCAATAAAACCGCAGGGGCCTTGGGGTCCCTGATCTTTGGAGCCATCCTGTTGTCCGGAATAGATGGGGTCAAGGAAAAATTGTTGGGTGCGGGTGTAGAAGAAAAAGCGGTGCTTCTCGATACCATGGCAGACAGTGTATTCATGCCCTATTTAGTGATGGCGGTTGTATTGTTTTTACTGGGCATTTTAATCAGAAAAGCCCCCTTGCCACATGTTGAAGCAAACGAAGAAGTAGAAACAAAAGACAGTAAAATTACCAAAACGAGTATTTTTCAATTTCCACATTTATGGTTAGGTGTCTTAACGCTATTTGTATACGTGGGCGCTGAGGTAATTGCTGGGGATACCATAATTGCTTACGGAATATCGTTAGGGTTTACGGGCGAAGAAGCTAAGTTTTTTACAACCTATACGCTTATGTCCATGGTTGCCACCTATGCTTTGGGGGTGTTTTTAATCCCCAAATACTTAAAGCAAAAAACCGCCTTGATACTAAGTGCCCTTTTAGGGATTGTTTTCAGCATCTGTATTTTATTTACCACAGGATTTACCTCAGTGTTATTTGTGGCGGCATTGGGCATTGCCAATGCACTGGTATGGCCAGCCATTTGGCCATTGACCTTGAAAGGCTTGGGCAAATTTACCAAAACGGCTTCCGCATTATTGATAATGGCTATTTCAGGTGGTGCCATCATCCCACCACTTTATGGGAGGATGGTAGATAGCAATAAACATGAACTAATTACGGAAGGCATGCAACAAGTAGATGCTTTGGCAGCAGCAGCCACAAGTAGTTATTGGATATTGATACCTTGTTATGCTATGATTCTATTTTTTGCAATATGGGGGCATAAATTTAAAAGCTGGACATCAAAATAAAAAATTAGAGGGTATTAAAGAACAATTGGTAAATCATGAACAAAGTTTATAAATGGGGAATTATTGGCTGTGGAAATGTTACCGAACTTAAAAGCGGACCCGCTTACCAAAAAGTAGAAGGTTTTAAGTTACATGCGGTCATGCGTAGAGACATTGAAAAAGCTCAAGATTATGCTTTAAGACATGGAGTTCCAAAGTTTTATAGTGATGCGGATGATATAATTAATGATTCTGAAATTGATGCTATATACATTGCTACGCCACCAGATTCTCATGGGTATTATGCGCTTAAGGTAGCAGCAGCTGGTAAAATATGCTGTATTGAAAAGCCTATGGCGCCAACTTATGAAGAATGTGTGGTTATAAATAAAGCTTTTAACATAAAAAATATCCCATTATTTGTTTCTTATTACAGACGATCACTTCCAAGATTTAAGCAAATAAAATTATGGATTGAAGAAAATAGAATAGGGGTAATAAGGCATATAAATTGGCATTTAAGTAAACCAGTTAATTTGATAGATATTTCGAAGGAATATAATTGGAGGACAAATATAGATATTGCATATGGAGGTTATTTTGATGATTTGGCTTCTCATGGGATAGATTTATTTATCTATTTGTTAGGAGATATTGATAAAGCTACAGGCGTATCTACTAATCAGCAAGGTCTATATACAGCTATAGATTCGGTTGCTGGAAGTTGGATTCATGAATCAGGTGTAACGGGTTCTGGTAGCTGGAATTTTGGAACAGCAGAAAGAGAGGATATGGTTCATATATATGGAGATAAGGGGAAAATAATGTTTTCAGTTTTTGGAGAAACACCAATAATGCTTAAAAATCAATTAAGAAAAGAAAGTATTACTATTAAAAACCCTGAAAATGTTCAATTTTTCCATGTTCAGAATATAAAAAGTCATTTGTTAGAAAAAAGTGAGCATCCATCACCAGGAAGTACTGCCGCTCATACCACTTGGGTATTGGAAAATATTTTAAAAAAAACAACTAAAAATATATAAAAAAAATCAGCACATGTTAAAAAGCACAATAGACAAAGCCACTGGGTTCGAAAAGCGATTTGAAAATATTGGTACTTTAGTTTACGAAAATTCAACTACAGCTTCCAAAGCGGTAGCAAAGGAAATAGCAGCCCTTATCAGGGTGAAACAATCACAAAAGCAGCCCTGTATATTGGGATTGGCAACAGGGAGTTCACCAAAAGGATTGTATGCAGAATTGGTGCGTTTGCATAAAGAAGAAGGTCTGAGCTTTAAAAATGTGGTATCGTTCAATTTGGATGAATATTACCCCATGGAACCAGACTCTGTAAACAGTTATGTTCGTTTTATGAAATAACAACTGTTTAATCACATAGATATATTACAAGAAAATTATCATGTTCCAAATGGTCTATTATCTAAACAAGACATTGCAGATTATTGTGACGCATCCGAAGCGAAAATTGAAGCCTTGGGCGGTATCGATTTACAGGTATTAGGTATAGGAGGCAATGGTCATATAGGTTTTAATGAATCGGGCTCACTTCAAAATTCAAAAACACGTTTGGTGGCACTGGACCATATTACAAGAGTTGCTGCCAGTGCTGATTTTTCAGGTCTGGAAAACACACCTAGAACAGCTATTACCTTAGGTGTTAAAAAAATAATGGAAGCAAAAAGGGTTATTCTTCTAGCTTGGGGAGAAAGCAAATCTAATATTATCAAAGCGTCAACAGAAGGAGAAGTTACCAGTCGTGTGCCAGCATCCTATTTACAGGAACATAACAATGCAACATTTGTTTTAGATCAGGCTGCTTCTTCAAAATTAACAAGAATTAACACCCCTTGGTTGGTTGAAAAAATAGTTTGGACAGATAAGCTTATCAGAAAAGCCGTTTTGAGTTTGGCACTTCATTTAAAGAAACCCATTTTAATGTTAACAGATGCCGATTATATTGAAAACGGCATGAGCGATTTGTTAGCTGATTCGGGTCCAGCCTATGATATCAACATCAAAATATTCAACAAGTTACAAAATACGATTACAGGTTGGCCAGGAGGAAAACCAAATGCGGACGATAGTAAACGACCAGAACGTGCAGAGCCAGCAAAAAAGCGTATCATTATATTCAGTCCACACCCTGATGATGATATTATTAGTATGGGAGGCACCTTTAAAAGGCTGCATGAACAAGGGCATGAAGTACATGTAGGGTATCAAACATCTGGAAATATAGCGGTGGCAGATGATGAAGCACTGCGTTTTGCAAGTTTTGTATGTGATTATAATAACAAATTCGGAATAGAAAATACCGAAGCTGGAGATATATATAAAAAAGCAGTCAACTTTCTAAAAAACAAAAAATCTAGTGAAGTAGATATTGAAGAAGTAAGATATATAAAGGGATTGATTAGAAAAGGAGAGGCAAGGGCCACCTGCCATTTTATAGGTATTCCAGATGAACAGATTCATTTTATGGAGCTCCCTTTTTATGAAACTGGGGCTATAAAAAAGAATCCAATTGGGATTGGGGATGTAAAAATAACTTCAGATTTAATTGAAAAAATAAAGCCACACCAAATTTATGCGGCAGGAGATTTAGCAGACCCTCACGGAACACATAAAGTATGTTTAGACGCTATTTTTGCGGCTGTAAAAGAGCTAAAGCCAAAGAAATTCATGAAAGATTGCTGGGTCTGGCTCTACCGAGGTGCATGGCAAGAATGGGGTATAGATGAGATAGATATGGCAGTACCTATGGGTCCCGATCAGGTTTTAGAAAAACGTAAAGGCATCTTCAAGCACCAATCACAAAAAGATGGTGTGGTGTTTCAAGGGACAGACAGTAGGGAGTTCTGGCAACGAGCAGAAGATAGAAACAGGGAAACAGCCGATCTATATGATGAATTAGGGTTGTCACATTATGCTGCTATGGAGGCGTTTGTAAGATGGCATTATTAATATTTATGCTATTTCTAAGTAAAACAAATGAATAAAGAAACTATTAATATTAAATCACCTCGTTACAAGCTGGTTAAAATTGAGCATGTAAATAATTTAGGGGTTTACAATAAATTTATTAATTGGATTATTGGAGAATTTGATTTGTACCTTAAAAACAATGAGTCAAAACAATTGAAAGTCTATTTCCCAAATGGATGGTTTAGTATAGGAAGTTTTAAGAGTGATAATGAAGAAATTTGTATTAGAATTAAAGTTGAAGGAAAATCAAAGATTGCTTGTGAAATATTAATGGAGAGAATATTAAATACATACAGTCATGTTGTTCAATTTTATGAAGTAAAAAATGATTCAACGTATTTAATAGATTAAAATATAGAAGTGAAATTTAAATGACATTAATAAAATCAATTTCAGGAATTAGAGGAACTATTGGAGGAATAGTAGGTGATAATTTAACACCAATAGACGCCGTAAAATTTGCAGCTGCTTATGGAATGTGGTTAAAGCAACAAAACAAGAATAAAGATTTAACTGTGATTATAGGTAGAGATGCTAGAATTTCTGGCGATATGATAAGTAGCTTAATTAGTAAGACATTAGTAGGTTTAGGTATTCATGTTAAAGATTTAGGTTTATCAACAACCCCAACAGTAGAAGTTGCCGTTGCTTTGGAGGCTGCAGATGGCGGAATAATAATTACCGCAAGTCACAATCCAAAACAATGGAATGCTTTGAAATTATTAAACAATAAAGGTGAATTTTTGAATATAAAAGAAGGCGATAAGATTCTAAAAATAGCAGAAAACGATGATTATATTTTTGCTGGAGTTGATGATTTAGGCGTTTATGCTGAAGTTGAAGGTTATATTGAAAAACATATCAATGAAGTTCTAAAATTAGAGTTAGTAGATGTAAATGCCATAAAACAATCTAAATTTAAAGTGGTTGTTGATGCAGTAAATTCAACTGGAGGAATAGCAATTCCTGCTTTATTGGAAAAATTAGATGTGGAATGTATTAAACTGTACTGTGAACCAAATGGCCATTTTCCGCATAATCCAGAACCTTTAAAAGAACATTTAACCGATATATCAGATTTAGTTGTAAAAGAAAATGCCGATTTAGGTATTGTCGTAGATCCAGATGTTGATAGGTTGGCGATTGTATGTGAAGACGGCTCTATGTTTGGAGAAGAATATACTTTGGTTGCTTGTGCAGATTATGTTTTAGGACAATTAAAGGGAGGGCATACAGTTTCTAATTTGTCATCTTCAAGGGCTCTTAGAGATATTGCAAAAAAACATGGAGGGACTTATACAGCTAGTGCGGTTGGAGAAGTAAATGTGGTTATAGAAATGAAAAAATCAAATGCTGTAATTGGAGGCGAAGGAAACGGGGGGATTATATATCCTGAATCACACTATGGAAGAGATTCTCTAGTAGGTGTGGCTTTGTTTTTATCGCATTTAGCCCATGGTAAATTATCCTGTAAAGAGCTACGAACGTCTTACCCAAGTTATTTTATGAGTAAATCTAAGATTCAATTAACTCCAGATTTAGATGCAGACAAAATCTTGAAAAAGATAGCTTTAAATCATCAAAATGAAGATGTTAACATAATTGATGGTGTAAAAATAGATTTTTCATCAGAATGGGTGCATTTAAGAAAATCAAATACTGAACCTATAATTCGTGTTTATACGGAAAGTGTTACCCAGGAAAAAGCAGATGAATTAGCAAATAGATTTCTTGAGGAAATTAAATGCTTTGCTAAATTAGAACATCAAGTAATTTGAGAAGCTAAAAAAATGAAACAAATAACACTAAATATCTTTTTAGTAATCATTCCACTTGTAGTTTTTGCACAACAGCGATTAAACGTTGTGCCAGCGGTTCAAAAATGGGAATGTAGTAGTGAAGTTATCGGTTTTAGTTCAGTCTCGGTTAATTGGACTGAAGGGACTGGAACTAAAGAACAGTTTTTTTTAAATCGATTTGTAAATGAGTTAAAAACTTTAGATATAACCATTAAGGAGCCAGGCAATGAGAAAACACTTTCTATATTTTTTGACACGGCATATAGACCTATTAATGGGAATAAGGATACCTATAAAATTTTATTCGGACGAGAAACCACTGTAATCGCATCATCCTACAACGCGCTTGTATATGCTTCCCGAACCTTACTACAATTATTTTCTCAAGAACAGTACAAAAATAAAGTTCCAATGGGGATAGTTGAAGATTTTCCTGAATATGAGAAGCGAATGTTACAAATTGATGTTGCCCGGAAATTTTTTACTGTGGATGAATTGAGAGATTTTATTAGGATTATGGCATGGGTAAAAATGAACGAATTACACCTGCACCTAAGTGACAACTCATGGGGAGGATACAGTGCGTATCGTTTAGAAAGTGAACTTTACCCACAACTCACCGCTAAAGATGGACATTATACTTGGCAAGAAATAAGAGAGCTACAAGACTTTGCAATCTGTTACGGAATTGTTATAATCCCTGAAATTGATTTACCAGGACATTCATTGGCTTTTACCAATATCAGGCCTGACCTAAAAAATAAATGGCTAAGCCCTAATTATTTAGATATCACAAATAATGACACTTATACTTTTATGGAAAGCATTTTGGAAGAAGTTATTCCTCATTTTGACTCCAGTGATTTTCATATTGGTACAGATGAGTACCGTATTAACAGTATTAAAGACGACTCTTTAAAAACACACATTGGGAATACTTTTAGAAAATATATCAACCATTTTAATAAGGTTATTAAAAAAAATAATAAAGCAACCCGTATCTGGTCAGGTTTTGAAAACATGCCCGGAGATACAGAAATTGATAACGATATTATTATTGATATGTGGGAAACAAGTGATGCACAAGATAAATCTGACCGTGGTTATCAATTTATAAATTCTAGCCATTACTATACCTATGTGGTACCCGGTGCACCTTATTATGGTGTTGATAATAAATTTGTATATGAAAAATGGACGCCTGAGATTTTTAGCGATAAAACGGAACAAAATTTAAAGAAGGATAGCAAAGGGCTTTTAGGAAGTAAGTTGCACATCTGGAATGATTTCGGTCCCACAGGTTACTCAATCTCTGAAATAGCAAGATTAAGTGTACCTTCAATGCTTGTTTTTTCTGAAAAAATGTGGGGAACGAAATCCGATATTTCCTATGGAGATTATAAAATTCAGCTTGAAAAACTGGGAAATATCCCTATGACGAACATATTGGAACGCAACTATACAGGTCAAAAACAAATCTATTCCCAAAAAGAGAATATTAGTTTAAATGAAAAACAAAGTATATCAATTGGTAAATCCATCAAAAACGTTGAGTATCCTTGGACGTTGGAATTAACAGTTCTAAAAACAAAAGAAGGTACCAAAGCAGATGTGCTTTTTTCATCAGAATTAGCAACTATTTATTCTGACTTAGAATTTGAATTTAAAAAAAATAAAGAAACAATCATCAAACGGGGTTTCGCAATAGTGAGAGCTAATCAGACGGCAGGAAGTAGCCCTATAATGTATCATAGACCACAAGTTATTGTTTTCGATTATCAAATTCCAATGCATCAAAATGTTAAAATAAAACTTGTTGGAGAGCAAAATAAAACAAGTTTATATGTGATTAATCAATTTATGGGGAGTGAAAATATCCAAATGCTATGCCCAGTTGATTACATTGGTAATCCACAAGGAAAAATTTTTGGTGGAGAAATCAAAAATATAACCATCATTCAAAATAAGGTTATCAATTAAATTAATAGGTATAGGCGTTTAGGTAACACTTACTTTTGTTCTTGTTTTATCATTTTCAACCATCTTTTTAACTAACACA
>NZ_JBFVFE010000052.1:0-29259 GCF_052728615.1 Mariniflexile sp.
ACGTTTTGCAAGCTTTTCTTCTTTTTTTTAGTAAATGAAAACAATATCACATATTATACAAAAATATCACATATTATACAAATAGTTACTACTGTTGGCCCCTCCGCCTATCGGTATCTCACCTTAAAAAAGGAAGGAATTATTAAAGTATTTTATTTTAATGATTTGTAATGATGATATTCGAAAGATATGGATGTTGTAAAAAAACATAGTACACTCAAAATCCTATTATAAATAGATTCAAAATGAGTGCATGGAAACTACGGAAATGTACAAAAAGCTTGTTAATTGGGTTTCAAGAGCCTTTGACTTGCATCTTCAGGAAGAATCTTTAAGTTTAAAAAGTATATGTTCCCAATGGATGGTTTAGTGTCAAAAAAGTGCTTGGGTTTAAAAAAGAAATGTAGAGGATTAAAAAGTAGGGGCTTTAATTTATAAGATATCCATGTGACCGATTTAGAAAGATTGGAAAAACTCTTCTTCCTTACAATGATCGCTTTTGTATGGTGCTATAAAATTGGCGGCTATTTGGATGAAAAACATCCAAAAAACAACTATAAAAAACCATGGTAGAAAAGCGTTAAGTGCATTCAAGTATGGATTAGATTACTTGTCAAAATTCCTTTTAACAGGGTTTAAGTCTTTGGAAAATATTTTGTTTTGCTTTTTGTTATGTACTTAAGGTAATATTCTTTTTCAATGTTCTTTTTCAGGAATTTTTTAATTCAGATAAAAATATGTAAAATAGATCCGTTTTGGCACAGTAATTGTTTAGTATATATTGTTGCATTTTAATAATTGGTTTATTGAGTGGTTACTTTAAACTTTAGAAATGTAACTCATATTTTGGTTGGTTAGTTAGTAAAAAAGCATCCTTTTCAGGGTGCTTTTTTTATTGGTAAAGTGTTTGTAAACTATGCATTTCGTCGATAATTATGGATATTTTGTCATTAAATGTTAAAATTAAATGTATTTCATCGAAATAATATGTATTTTGACGTTGTAAATCATTTATAATTATATCTTTGAAGTGTACTAAATAACATACTTTTTAGTTCAATGGATTAATTAATTAATATTTGCATTATGTTGTTGATATAGAGACCCTAAATCTACTTCGTAATAAAAAAGCAAATTGAGAGAAAACCGAGTTTGAGGGAACTCGGTTTTTTTGTTTTTATAATTAACTACCATTTCTATAAAGGTCCCCCAAATTCAAATGTCTTATAATTTCAAATAGGAGTACGCCCAATACATGAGTAAAAACTGGATGGCGATTCTTAAAACCAATAACCATTTGGGTAAGCCTGAAGATGCTTTTTTATTGGTTAGCATAAAGAAATGCACCGATAAAAATACTGTTAACATGCCTATAATCAATAAAATGGATATGTTTTTAGTCTGCGGAAAACATAAGGCAATACCTAAAAGTATTTCCATGATTCCACTTAAAACAACCAGTAATTTATGGTTTGGCAAATAATTGGGCATAATACGTAGGTATATTTTGGGTTTTATAAAATGATTAATACCTGCTAGCACATATAATAGTGCCATTGTGTATAAATGCCAAGGATAGTACATGGGTTAAAGTTTAATTTTTTTAAATTAGCGTTAAAATTACAAGCATGAAACATTTTTAATTAAAGAATGTTTCAATGTTACGAGATGCTTTTAAAGGTAATGACTATTTATAGATGAAATATTTTTTATTGGTATTAATGTCATTTGTTTGTATTAATGCACTTGCCCAATTACCAGATGGTTTTGCTTATGTAAAAACTGTTATACCAGACTTGGATGTAGAACTACGATATAATACCTCCAATAATTTTGTGGGAAAGCGGATTGATGGCTATCGCTCAAACACATTAATCTTGACCAAGGAAACAGCATTGGCTTTAAAAAAAGTACATGCAGAACTGCAAAACAAGAATCTGTGCTTAAAAGTTTATGATGGGTACAGGCCCCAACAAGCGGTTAACCACTTTATGCGTTGGGCAAAAGATTTAAACGATACCGTTAACAAGAAAATTTTTTACCCAGATATTGAAAAGAAGAACCTTTTTATTGAAGAATACATTGCCACAAGATCGGGTCACAGCAGAGGTAGTACGGTCGATTTGACCATTATAGATGGTAATACCGGTAAACCTTTGGATATGGGAAGTGCTTATGATTTTTTTGGTGAAGCTTCGTGGGTAGATTATCAAAATATTACAGATAAACAAAAGCAAAACAGGCAGCTTTTACAAACTATGATGCTAAAATATGGTTTTAGAAATTACCCAAAAGAATGGTGGCATTTTACACTGCGATGGGAACCTTTTCCTGAAACCTATTACGATTTTCCTATAGAATAAAAACCTGCTCTTTTTAAAAAGCAGGTTCTCCGTTTTTCGATTGATGTAAAATAATTATTCCTTATCTAGATTCTTCGTCATATGAAAGCCAGTAAATAAGCCAATACCAGACATTAAGAAAATAGATGCAGAGTAGGCAACATCATCTTGAATACCTAAGTTATCAAGTATAGAAGCAATAAATATTCCAGATCCAATTCCCATTAGCAATAATGCAAGGTTTAAAATAAGTATTTTCCAAATGGGCGCCGTATGTTGTTTCCCTCTCATAAAAATACTGGCATCGGCACCTTTTTCAATAAGGGCCAAACGTTCTTTGTTTCTTGTTGATAAATATAAGTATGCAATTCCGAAGATAGCTAGAAAAAGACTGATGGGTATTAAAATTCCTTCATTCATAATAGTTTGTTTTTAATTGATTACATTTAATGTGTTCATAGCTTATGACGACCAATTTCTAATTAAGGTTACAGCAATGTCAAAAAATATTTTTTCCTGTTTCTGTAACCACATCCTTTTTAATAGCGTCTTAGTATTAAATGACCATTAACGACCAACACTATATCAGCTTAATTTTACATGGAGATGCCAGTGCATTCTCCGTTTTGGTAAACCGCTATAAAGATTTAGTGTTTTCCTTAACCATGCGAATGCTTAAGAATAGGGAAGAGGCTGAAGAGGTTTCGCAAGATACCTTCATAAAGGTTTATAAGTCGTTGGATAAATTTAAAGGCGATTCCAAATTTTCAACATGGCTATATAGCGTTGCTTATAATACCTGTTTGGATAGATTGAAAAAGAATAAAAAGTTTTATAATGATGTACCCATTGATGAATTTACCGAACATCAAGTAAAAACAATTGACAATGCCTTAGATGCTTTAGAAGTTAAAGAACGCCAACAAGCCATTCAAGATTGTATCGCATTATTACCAAGTGAAGATGGTTTTTTGTTAACTTTATATTATTTTGAAGAGCAATCTTTAGACGAAATAGCGAAAGTAATGCAGTTAACGCCCAATAACGTAAAAGTAAAGTTGTTTAGAAGCCGAAAAAAGTTGGCTGTTATTTTAAAAGAACGATTGGAACCAGAAATAATTGAAAATTATGAAAGAGCATACAGATAAATATTTAGACGGTTTAGCTAAAAAAGTAATTGAAAATGTGCCTTTAGAAACGCCTTCTTTTGATTTTACAAAGGCTATTATGTCTCAAGTTACGGCTTTAAGCACTCATAAAGCAACTGTTTACAAACCATTAATTTCCAAAACAGGCTGGGGAATTATAGGTATTGGGTTTTTATCCTTAGTCTTTTTTGTGTTATTCGGAACGCCGACCGAAACTTCTGCGGGGTTAAAAACCATCGATATTAGTGTGCTTTCAAACAATAAAATCATTAATACACTTTCAAATTTTAAAACATCTGGTTTTGCAATGACTAAAATAGTGAGCTATGCTTTAATCCTTTTAGGCGTCATGATTTGTATTCAAATACCATTTTTAAAACACCATTTCAATCAGCGTTATAAAATTTAATGGTTATTTTACCGTTTCCCTATAATTTAATACCAGCGTTTCTTTTTCTTTTTGGAAGCTTCGCTTTTACGACCTTTTTTATGTTTGCTTTTTCCGGGAGTTCGGTGTATTTCCTTTTTGGCTTTTGGATCCAATGGGTAGGGGTGATCGTCAACGACGTCCAATTGCAGTTGAATGAGTTGTTGGATGGTTGCAACATAAGTTTTTTCATCAGCAGAACAAAATGAATAGGAGGTGCCTGTTTTTCCGGCTCTGGCGGTTCTGCCAATACGGTGCACATAGGTTTCGGGTACATTTGGTAAATCGAAATTTACAACAGCATCCAACTCGTTAATGTCAATGCCTCGCGCCGCTACATCGGTCGCTATTAAAATATTTACTTTGTTCAATTTGAAATTATTTAAGGCTTCTTCCCTTAAAGTCTGACTTTTATCGCCGTGTAGGCTGTCCACTTTATAACCATTTTTTTTAAGGGTTTCCTCTAGTTTTTCAACGCCGAATTTGGTGCGTCTAAATATTAAAATACTTCCTTTAATGGTGTTTCTTAACAAGTGCAAACACAATTCAATTTTGTTTTTTTTAGGCACATAATACAATACCTGATTGACGTTTTTGGAAGTTGAGGAATTTTGTGCCACTTCAACACGTTCAGGAGCATTTAAAATGGTGTTGGCCAGTTGTTCCACTTTAAAAGGGATGGTTGCCGAAAACAATAAGATGTTTTTCTCGTTGGTACATAAGCGCTCAATTTTTTTAACATCGTCTATAAAACCCATATCCAACATTAAATCGGCTTCATCCAATACCAAAGTCTCAATATAATCTAGGTTTACAATATCTTGTTTGTGCAAATCGAGCAATCGCCCAGGGGTTGCAATTAGAATATCAACACCTTTTTTTAAAACATCTATTTGAGGTTCTATAGAAGCACCACCAAACACAACCGCGGTTCTTAAATTGGTATAGGTGCTGTATTTTTTGAAATTTTCAGCTATTTGAATTGCCAATTCGCGGGTAGGACTTACAATCAAAGCTCTTATTTTTTTGCCTTTTTTGTTAGCGTCTTGCTTATCGAACAGCAATTGCAAGATGGGCAATGCAAAAGCAGCCGTTTTTCCAGTACCTGTTTGGGCAGAAACAATCACATCTTTCTTGCCTAATACAAAAGGGATGGTTTTTTCCTGAACCAAGGTTGGGCTGTCGTAACCCGCTTCGGCAACTGCTCTTAAAATAGGTCGGTTAAGTTGTAAATCTTTAAATGACATTTAAACTGTTTTGCTGCAAAGATAGATTAAATATCATAGTTGTTCTGTAAAGAATCAAGACCGCTTCGCTGTTGGAATAAAGAATCAAGACTTGTGCGTAACTAACGGATAAACTAATTAAAACTAGGCAGAAAGCCTGATAATTGAACGAAGCACACTAAAATAGAATCAATAACAGTCTGTAAAATTTTTTATCGGATAACACCTATTAAAAATGCATTGAAGTTTAAAAGGTGTTTCTCCTTTATAATTGTCTCTAAGTTCAAATTGATTAAAACACGTTCCTTTTAAAAATTGGATTCACAAAGTTTGAATTGTTTTGGAAGCAGCTATTTCTTCCGCAACTCAAACAAATCTTTCCGTCTGTCCCTCAGGTTTCTAACGCTCCCGAACTGGTTCAACTCGCGAAGCATATCAATATCCACATCGGCAATTAAAATCATTTCGGTATTGGTGGTGGCTTCCGCTTTTATACCATTCGCTGGAAAAGCAAAATCGCAAGGTGTAAATACCATGGATTGTGCAAACTGAATATCCATATTATGCACTTTTGGTAAATTACCAACACTACCGGCAATGGCAACGTAACATTCGTTTTCAATGGCGCGTGCCTGGGCACAATGGCGCACTCTGGAATAGCCATTTTGCGTATCGGTTAAAAACGGAATGAATAGAATGTCCATGCCTTCATCTGCCAAAATCCTGCTCAATTCCGGGAATTCACAATCGTAACAAATAAGGATACCAATTTTACCACAGTCGGTATCGTAAGTTTTTAATTCGTTGCCACCTTGCATGCCCCAAACTTTTTCTTCATCGGGAGTAACATGAAGTTTTTCATAACGTTCCGTGGTGCCATCACGTCGGCACAAATAGCCCACATTATATAATAAATCGCCCCTTAATTCGGGCATACTACCGGTTATCACATTAATATTATATGAAATGGCAAGTTCAGAAAACTTTTTTACAATTATGGGCGTAAATGCCGCCAACTCCCTAATAGCCTGACTTTCGGGCATGTGATTATGGTCTGCCATTAAAGGCGCATTGAAAAATTCTGGGAACAGCGCAAAATCCGATCGATACGCCGAAACCGCATCAATAAAATATTCGGCTTGCTGCATTAAATCTTCCATGGTATCGTACAAGCGCATTTGCCATTGTATCAAACCAAGTCTCACAACTTTTTTCTGTGTGTTTGCTTTCGAGGTCTTTTTTTCATAATAAATATTGTCCCATTCCAGCAAAACGGCAAATTCATTCGATGCTTTATCGCCTTCCAAATAGCCTTTTAAAATTTTGGACGGATGAAAGTCATTGGATATTTGAAAATTCAAAACCGGGTCATGGATTTCTTTCCTTCTAACGCTGTCAATATATTCCTTTGGGCTCATTTGTGCTGCATACTTGTGGTAATTTGGAATTCTACCACCAAAAGCAATACCTCTTAAGTTTAATTTTTCGGCGAGTTCTTTTCGGTAATCGTACAAACGTCTGCCAAGGCGCAACCCCCTGTATTCAGATTTTATAAAAATATCAATGCCATAAAGTACATCGCCGTTATTACTATGGGTCTCAAATGTAAAATTTCCGGTTATTTCTTCGTAGGTATGGTGGTCATCAAATTTACCATAATCTAAAATTATAGATAATGCACAGCCAGCAAGTTGTCCGTTCACTTTTATAATAACCTGTCCTTCCGGAAACTTTTCAACCAAGGTTTTTATCTGTTTTTCTCTCCAGTAAGATCCCGGCATAGTGGCATAGGCTTCAATCATTACTTCTTTTAACGCTTCGTAGTCTTCAATTGTTAAAAACTGTAACTCTATATTTTCAATGTTCTTTATCATTTTATTTTTTAATTATTTGGGCGTTACCTTTATCCTGAAACAAGTTCAGGAACCGGGTCGGGCTATACGTTTCAATCTTTTTAAAATTTTATTACTTGAAGGAAGTATATGGCAAGCAGACAAATTTCGGTAATCACAAACGGCATGTCTTAAATTTTAAAAAGGATTTCCACTTCAAATGCGAAGCATTCACGATTTCCTATTTCTCAAAATTGAAATAAATGAGTAATCCCTAACGCAATAGCAAGGCGTAAAATTACTCTATTTCTAGGTCTCAAAAAAAGTATTACTGAGTTTTCATAAACCGACGCACGGCGACCCATTGTTTGAGCATGTCGCGGGCATCTTGTGCTGGATATCCTAGAACGGTTTTTCCCGCTTCCACATCGCCCACAACCCCAGAGCCTGCACCAACGGTAGCCCCAGAATGAATGGTGGTGTGGTCTTTTATGGAGGCGCTTCCCCCAATAATAACGCCATCGCCAAGAGTTACCGAACCCGCTAGCCCGCTATGTCCGGCCATAATGCAAGAGCGTCCCATAATACTGTTGTGCGCTATTTGAACCAAATTGTCAATTTTACAACCATCACCAATTATGGTTGAGCTAAATTTAGCACGATCTACGCAGGAGTTGGCACCAATTTCCACATAATGACCTATAATTACATTGCCAATTTGAGGTATTTTTACCAGTCCGCGGCCATCATCGCTGGGTCTGTATCCAAAACCATCGGCACCAATGCTTACATTGGTATGGAAAATACAATGGCTACCAATAATACAGCGTTCGCGTATCACGGTTCCAGACCAGACTATGGTATTTTCGCCAATAATGGTTTCATCAAACACACACACATTGGGGTACAAAATAACACCATTGCCCAATTCCACATCTTTACCCACATAACAATTTGCGCCAATTTTACAACCCTTACCAATTTTTGCGGTATCATGAATAACAGCGGTTGGGTGAATATCGATAGTGAATTCGGGTGCTGGCGGATTGAACAATTCCAATATTTTAGCCATTGCTAAATCGGCATTTTTAACTTTTATCAAGGCACGATTTTCACCGGGTTCAACATTCAAATTATCGTTTATAATGGCAGCACAAGCTTTGGATTCTGCCCAATATTTTACATATTTCGTGCTTCCTATAAAAGTAATATGATGGGTTTTGGTTTTTTGTAATTCTTCTGGGCCTTCAATGAGCTGGGAAGTAGTTCCAATTAACTCGCCATTTAAAACAGCGTTAATGTCTTCAATAGAATACGATTTTTTCAAAATATTAGTTGGGATTATTGGTTAGTATGAAGTATCTGTAAATTTATGAAAAAATATATAAATATCTTTAAAATTAATTTAATATCGGATAAATATATTTTTTATATTAACCGATATTTAGTATCTTTGTGGGGTGTGGGAGATAGATACAACATATAGGCAAGAATTAAGCACAACATTTGAACGCTTGTTTGATAAAGTAGAGGTTTTAAAACAAGCCAGACCTTTACCTAATATTGCATTGCAAAAAATTAAAGAAGCATTAACCATTGAATGGACTTACAATTCCAATAGTATTGAGGGCAATACCTTAAGTTTAAGAGAAACCCAAATGGTTTTGCAAGAGGGCATTACCATAAAAGGAAAATCGCTGCGCGAACATTTTGAGGCAAAAAACCATGAAACTGCCATACGCCATCTGTATTCATTAATTAAAGATGATTATGTGCTAACAAGTCATGATGTGTTATCGCTCCATGGATATTTTTTAAGATCTATTGAAGATGATTTTGCAGGTAGGTTACGAAATGGGGGCGTTCGGATTTCTGGGGCTAATTTTATTCCGCCCAATGCCAATAAAGTTTCTGAACTGTTCGATGAGTTGGTCAATTTTGTCAATGCCAATCCGTTGAAATTAAACATAATAGAATTGGCCGCTGTATTTCATCATAAAATGGTTTGGATACATCCCTTTTTTGATGGCAACGGCAGAACGGTGCGACTTGCCATGAATCTCATTTTGATGAAGCATGGTTTTCCGCCTGCCATTATATTAAAAAATGATAGAAAAAAATATTATGAAGCTTTAAACCAAGCCAATAAAGGAAGCTACAATAAGTTAATGTTGCTCATGTGTCAAGCTATTGAAAGAACCTTGAATATTTATCTAAGCTCTTTACCAGATAGCGATTATGATTTTAAAATCATATCCGACATCGTTGAAGAGCCCGATGTTCATTACGGTCAAGAATACATCAGTTTACTCGCTCGACAAGGAAAAATTGATGCACATAAGGAAGGTAGAAATTGGTACACTACCAAGCAATCTATTCAAGATTATATAAAAAACAGAAAGCGGGAAAGGAACTAGTTTTAATCTTTTCTTCGGGCTCAATTGCCCGAGTCTCTGCTTTGTTTTTTTTTTTTTATGGAATTTGGAATTTGACTATCTCGTGGGCTTTGTACCGAGGTAGTCTATTCCTCAATTCTGTTTTCATCAAATGCTGAAGGCAGTAATTTGGGAATAAACTTAACTACCAACGGTAATAATAGGGCGCCACCGGGCAACATGAATATGGCAAGGCTTGGAATGGATTTAAAAATATCGAATAACTGTTCATGCACTTTTTTTTGTTCTTCAATAGTTAAATCCCTTTTGGTGGATTGTGTAAGCAACACCATAAGCTCTTTACTGTCTTTCAACTCTTGGTACAGGCGTTTGCTGTTTCTGGTAATTAGTTTTTTTACCATTTTGCTCGAGTTATTGTAAAAACTCTGCACCATATTATTGGAACTTAAAAGCGCAATATGTTCTTTATGGGCATTAAAAAATTCATCTACGGTATTAATGGCCAGATTTATTATGTTTCTTTCAATATTCAAATCGCTGCCCAATTGAATTAAAAACCGCTGTTCTTTTTTGTCAATGGTTTTATCGGTCCAGGTTGCCATACACGCCAAATCCAACATATACAATTTCTCTAGTTCGGTTTTAATATTTTTTATGGCCTTTTGGTAGGTTATTGGTTTACTGGAACGGTATCTTATGGATGATTCGAACAATTTAATCAAACTTTCATCATATTGATTTTTTGTTTCTTTGGAATTTAAGGCGTTTAAACCTATGGTTTCAATGGAAGCTTCCAAATTCTTTATGTAATCAATAGAAATGGATTGATTTTTTAAATACACTTGATACGCCAATATATCGGTATATAACAATGCATTTACCACAAAATACTTGAAATTTTTGGTAATGAAGTTATCATCAATCTGAATCCGTTTGTGGATTATTTTCTCAAGTTGCCCATTTGATTTTTTTTCTCCCAGAAATCCTAAGAAAAACGATGTTTTAAGTTCATTTATTTCAGTATAAAAATTGATGGCACTTTCTATAAAAGGGATTTCAGAATTTGAGTTATTGTGCGCATATAGAAGCGCAATACATAAATTGGTCTTGCAAAGTTCTTCTTCCGTAAGGTCTTTGTTCAGTATAACATGGCAAACTACTTCAAAATTACTGCCATAAATAAAACCACAAGCTCTTAATGACTCGTAAAAGGTATCTTCGGTTAAATTGAACACCGTGTCCTTTTTGCTCAATTCCTTAAGCAACTTTTTTATCCAGCCATTTGCTGATGGGTTCATAGCATTATTCTTTTTTGCAAAAGTAATGCATTCGCAGTATAATCCGCAAATATTTCCTTTAACAAAACTTTAACAAAACCGCTCTTTAAGTTTTTCCGTAGGTATGTGTGAGAGTCAAATAACTAATAATAAAATCTCAAAAAACATGAAAAATTTAAAAATAGTTTTAGGAATTGGAGTTATAGCGATAGCTAGTTTCTTCGTAATTGCGGCAGATCATATTGATGCTCCTGCAGTAAAAGGTGGTAGTAGCGATATTACCGATTTTTATGCCTTTAGAGGGCAAAATACCGATAATATGGTGTTTGTGGCAAATGTTCAAGGCTTATTAAGTCCGTCTGCAACTGGCAGTGCAAAGTTTGCCGAGGATGTTTTGATTGAAATCAACATCGACAACACGGGCGATAATGTGGAGGATCTGGTTATTCAAGCCATCCCTAAAAATGGTAAAATGTACTTCTTCGGGCCCATTTTACCATCACAAACAGGCATTAAAAGTACTATTCAAACCATGGCAACAGTTGGTGGGGTAGTAGATATTACCCCGTATGGCACTAATGCCATTATAGGTACAAACGCTAGCATGAGCTTTTTTGCCGGACCAAGGGACGATCCATTTTTCTTCGATTTTGCCCAGTACTCAGCCATAATAGCAGGAACAGCAACGGATGGTTTTAAAAATCCGGGAGCCGATACTTTTGCAGGAACCAATGTGTTATCCATTGTGGTGGAAGTACCTAAATCGATGATCAAGGGTACTGGAACCACTATTAACACTTGGGTAGAATCTAAAAGAAAATAATAATGAACCTTTTTAAAAATATAATCATGAAAAATATACACAAAATAAAAGTTATAACAGTTGCAATAGCAGTTTCATTAATGGCATTCAACTGTTCTAATAACGACGACGATAATATGAATAACGGTCCAGATTTTTCCGGAACTTATTCACAAGAAGACCAAATGGGTAGACCAGCGGTGAACACCGTTTTTGTATCGGCTGCCAGTAAAGATATGTTCAATGTAACGGTACCTTCGGCACAAGGTGCTGCATTTCAAAGCATGTTTGAAGCTAATTTAAAAGCTTTAAGTCCTGCATACACAAACCCTGACGATAAAAACGCTCTAGGTTTTGATGCTGCTGCCTTTACAGGTGTTTTAGCTACCGATGTTTTAACTGTCTCATTGGATAAGCCTACTACATTCTATGATGGCACCAATGTTTTAACAGGTAGAAATTTAGCAGATGATGTAATTACTGTTGAACTGATACTGATTTTTGGTGGTGAAACCGGATTGACCATGTCTGAAAACCCAACCTTATCAAACGATAACGTAGATGCAAACGACAAGCCTTTTTTGACCTCATTTCCTTATGTGGCTTCTCCTTGGTAAAATGCCGATCTTCCCAGAAATAAGCATTTTAAAAGGCTTGTTTCTGGGTTTATTCAAACAAAAAAATAGTAACAAAAAAACAAAAACAATGAACTTACCACATATCATGATGTTTTTCGCACTCATATCAATAGTGAGTTGTACAACATCTTCAAAAAAAATAACCGATAGCAAGCAGTATAACGTTTACTTGGATGTAGCAGAAAACACATCTTTGGAAAAAGCATATACCGAAATGGAATTCTGGAAAAATAAGCTTGATGATCAACCCAGTCAATTTCCATATTTAGGAAAACTGGCATCTTCCTATAATACGTTATTTACCGTTACTGGAAATATTGAGTATTTAAAAAACGCTGAAAAGGCGTATTTAGAGTTGAATGAAATCACTTTAAACACTAAAAGTTCTTATTTAAAAGGTCTCGCTGCCATTTATATTTCACAACATAAATTTAAAGAATCTTTAGAATTATTGACCAAAGCAGAAGCAATGGGCGATAATTTGGAAGGCACCCAGAAAATGCTTTTTGATGTGCATTTAGAATTGGGCAATTATAAGTTGGCCAAAAGCTATTTAGATAAATTTAGTGACGACAGGGATTTTGATTACTTAATACGGGTAGCAAAATGGAGTGACCACCGTGGTAATTTGGATGCTGCCATACGCTATTTGGAAAAAGCCAAAGACAATGCAGAGTTTGCCAATATGCCAGGAGCCAAAATTTGGGTTTATACCAATTTAGCCGATTTTTATGGGCATCACGGAGATATTGGAGCATCTTATGATCACTTTTTAAAAGCTTTGGAATTAAACCCCAATGACGCTTATGCAAAAAAGGGAATCGCTTGGATTGTATATTCCTATGAAAAGAATGCAGATGAAGCACTGCGCATATTAAACACCGTTACAAAAACCCATAATTCGCCCGATTATTATTTATTGAAAGCTGAAATAGCCAAATTTAAAGGCGATTTGGTTTTGCAAAAACAACAGATCAACCAGTATAAAATAGCTGTTGAAAATGAACTGTATGGAGATATGTACAACAAATACAATGTGTTGTTGTTTGCCGATAGTTCTGAAAAATTAGATACAGCATTGAAAATTTCAGAAATAGAAGTGGCAAACAGACCAACACCACAGTCTTACGATTTATTGGCGTGGAGTTATTTCAAAACAGGGAACACCAAGGAAGCGTTGCAAATTATGGAAAACCATGTATCTGGTAAAACCTTCGAACCGCATGCTTTATATCATTTGGCCGAAGTTTATAAAGCGAGTGGTAAAATGGATGAGGCAGAACATCTGAAAAAAAAATTAATGGAAAGTACTTTTGAACTAGGTCCATTGATGGAACAAAAGATAAAAGAAATATAAGCACCCATTAAAAGTACTAACATGTGAAAAAGAAAGATTGATTTAAACCAATTTGAAACGTTTTTGGCATGCCCAACATTTATGTATATGGAAAGTTGCGGGTTTGTGTGCGAGGATTTTCCGAAGGAAAATCGGATTTAGCAAATATGCAAGCTTTGAAAATTCCGCGAGCAACTTTGCTGATTATTTTTGAATGCTCTGGTATGGCGCCATTGGTTTTCTTCAAATGTGTGGCAACTTATAAATATACCGATAGACCTACAAGTTTTTAAAATCTTGCAGCATATCATCATTGTTTTCAGTTTACCTTACAAAGATTCAGTTTTTCTAAGTAAGCGGTGTTTATATCTTTTGTAATATTTAAATAGTAAGCTCTGATGGCCTCTACGTTTTCAGAAAGTAATGCCGTATCACTTTTATCGTACATAGGCAATTCAGAAGTGCTTCCGTATGTTTTCAAAACCTTATTAAAGGTGCTAATATTTAAGTTTAGAATGGCTTTATGGTCTGCAATAAGTGTTTCTTTTTGTAATTGGAGATCCTTTGTTTTTTTAGCATCCATTTTTTTCATTAAATCCTCCTCTTTAAGTTTTAGTGCCAACCTTTGCTGCTCAAGTTTTTCCTTTTCCTGTTGCAGGGCGATTAAATCATCACTGGCTTTTCCGGTGGTTGTCGCCATTTTTTCTGGGGCACTGTTTGTAGGAACGGTACATTTATTTAATTCTGTAATCGAATTTTGGGTTATTTCCTTAGCTTTTTTCACAAAGTAACGCCCATCTTCATAAGTGGCGGCTTTTTCAACCTTTTCAATAAGTTCCATAGCATTGAAAGCCAGTTCAAATGCGGTATCGCAACCACATTTTTTTAAATTGGTTTTGGCATCTCTAAAAGATTTTAAAGACTTGTCTGCATAATATTTTAAATGTTGGATGTTATTGGATTCATAAGCATCTTTAACGTTTGAATAGGCGTAAATAAGATAGGAATCGGCATCGGTACACGCAGAATTTTGTCCCTGAGACTCTGAAAAGACAATAGAAACAAGGAAAAACAGGTAAATTTTTTTCATGGCAATTTGGTTAGGTTAATAAGTAGGTGCGGCGAAAATAATAAATTTTTCCAAATGGATAAGCTACTTAAAGCATTTATTCTTTGAACTCATCTTGACTTTTTGTTTTTTAGGAAATAGAAAAAGTCAATATGAGTTCTTTTAGTATATTTATAAAATTATTCTTAATACGACATATTTATGAAAAAGTTTTTACCTGAAGATTTCAAAGTAACTTCAAAAATAACACTAAAAGACAGCCAAACAAAACTAGTGATTGATGACGCTGACGACGAATTAAAAAAGCTAAGAAAAAAACTGGGAAAACTGCAAGACACCATGTATGCCCACGGTAAATATGCGGTTTTGGTCTGTCTTCAAGGTATGGATACTTCTGGTAAAGACAGTTTAATCCGAGAGGTTTTTAAAGGGTTTAACAGTCGTGGTGTCGTTGTGCACAGTTTTAAAGTGCCAACGGAATTAGAGCTAAACCATGATTATTTGTGGCGGCATTACATAGCACTTCCGGCACGAGGGAAATTTGGTATTTTCAATAGAACACATTATGAAAATGTGCTGGTTACAAGAGTACATCCCGGTTATATTTTGGGTGAAGATATTCCAACAGTGAATTCAATGGAAGATATTGATGATGCTTTTTGGAATGCCCGTTTTGAACAAATCAATAATTTTGAAAAGCACATAGCCCAAAATGGCACCATCATTTTCAAATTCTTTTTAAACCTTTCAAAAAAAGAACAAAAACACCGATTATTGCGTCGTTTGGAAAAACAGGAAAAAAACTGGAAGTTCTCTCCAGACGATTTGAAAGAACGCATACTTTGGGATGCCTATCAAGATTGTTATGAAGATGCCATAAACAGAACCTCAAAACCACATGCGCCATGGTACACCATTCCTGCCGATGATAAAGATTCTGCACGGTATTTAGTGGCTAAAATTATGTACGACACCTTAAAAAAATATGACGATATTCAAGAACCGGAACTTGATGATGATATTAAAGCGAATCTGGAATTGTATAAAAAACAATTGGAAAGTGAATAAAGTTTTATGATTTCTTTTAGATGATAAGGATTTGATAAACACTATTTTTAAGCTTAAAAAAACACGATGCTAAAAACCTTCACTATTTTATGTTGTTTTATTATTACTGCAAGCACCTATTCGCAAACCGATGAAGCCATTCTAAAAAAATTATACCAAACCTCTTTAACAAACGGTAAGAGTTACGATTGGTTAAACCATTTGTCCAATCAAATTGGCAGTCGCTTATCAGGGTCTTTGGGAGCAGAAAGAGCGGTGGCCTACACCAAGGAAGAGCTTGAAAAATTAGGGCTTGATAAAGTTTGGTTGCAACCCGTTATGGTTCCAAAATGGGTTCGTGGCGCCACAGAATATGCCTATATTGAAACCACGCCAGGAAAAACAAATACGGTAAATATTTGTGCCTTAGGGGGCTCTGTAGCTACGCCATCATTAGGAATTAAAGCCCATATTATTGAAGTCAAGACTTTTGAGGAGCTGGCTTCTTTAGGACAGGAAAACATAGCAGGCAAAATCGTTTTTTACAATCGACCCATGCAAGCAGATTTAATTTACACCCATGAAGCTTATGGCGGTGCTGTCAACCAGCGTTACAACGGAGCGGTAGAAGCTTCAAAATATGGCGCTATTGGTGTTATTGTCCGTTCCATGAATTTAAGGTTAGATGATTTACCCCATACCGGTAGCATGACTTATGATAATCTACCTATTGAAAAACGTATTCCGGCAGCTGCAATAAGCACCAATGATGCTGAAGTGTTAAGCACCATGTTACAACTTGATAAAAACATAAAATTATATTTTAAGCAGAACTGCAAGCAATTGGCAGATGTACAGTCTTATAATGTGATTGGTGAAATAACAGGGAGTCAATTTCCCAACGAATATATGGTTGTGGGCGGCCATTTGGATTCTTGGGATTTGGGCGACGGTTCCCATGATGATGGCGCAGGAGTGGTACAGTCCATGGATGTGTTGCGCTTATTTAAAGAAGCAGGTATCAAACCAAAACACAGTATCAGGGTTGTTTTATTTATGAATGAAGAAAATGGTTTGCGAGGAGGCAAAAAATATGCCGAAGAAGCCAAACAAAAAAACGAAAACCATCTGTTTGCTTTGGAAAGTGATTCTGGAGGTTTTACTCCACGAGGATTTTCTTTTGATTGTAACGATGCCAATTTCAATCAAGTATTAAGCTGGCAACCACTATTTAAGCCGTATTTAATACATTATTTTGAAAAAGGTAAAAGTGGGGCCGATATTGATCCTCTCAAAACCGATAAAATTGTATTGGCAGGATTACGGCCAGATTCCCAACGGTATTTTGATTACCACCATGCCAGTAACGATACTTTTGATGCCATAAATAAACGGGAGTTGGAATTGGGAGCCGCAACCATGGCTTCGTTAGTGTATTTGTTTGATAAATATGGGTTTAAATAATGAACAATTAAGAATGAACAATTAAAAATTGTTTAAATGAAAAAATTAATCCTTGGGTTTATTTTTATAAATTCCATAATGGCAATGGCACAAACAGAAAATAAATTACCTTATTATGAAATTCCTGATTACCCTGGGGCATATACAGCAAATTCGGTAGTTGCTAGAATGATAGATGGATTGGGCTTTAGATATTATTGGGCAACGGAGGGTTTGCGTGATGAAGATTTGAATTATAAACCCAGTGAATTTGGGCGCGCAACTTCGGAAACCATTGAGCATATTTATGGGTTGTCTAAGTTTATTCGAAATAGTGTTTTAAGCAACATTAAAGATACGAATAGGTTAAAACTTTCTTTTGAAGATAAGCGAAAACGAACATTGATGAATTTTAAAGAGGTGTCAGATGTTTTAAGAAATACTGAAATTCCTTTTCATCTAGAAAATACCGAAGTTCCTTTTTGGAATATAATAAACGGTCCCATCTCCGATGCACTTTGGCATTGCGGACAAGTGGTTTTGTTACGACGTGCTTCAGGGAATCCTTTTAACTCTAAAGTGAATGTGTTCAGTGGGAAAGTTGGGGAATAAAATGTAAAGTGCTTTTTTTTTTACTTTTTACAGTAATATTTCCAAAAATTTTAAACATATTCGAGAGGTGTTCCCCTCCTTGGAACGATTCGTGTGGGGTTTTAAATTTAAGTTATTGGTCATGTTCACTGCAAGCAAAATTTTCCGGAAGCATATTTGAAAGTACCCAATGGTTTGAGTTTGCTAAGAAGGTCTTTCTCAATATTTCCAAAAATTTTGATCTTAATCCAGAGGTGTTCCCCTCCCTGGAGGGGTTTAGGGGTGGGTTTTTATTATTTCAAATAATCAAGTTTACTATAAAATGCGAATCAAGTGTTGAAAAGTAAAACCCATTACGATTTATACGACAATATAGGGGGCGCTAGCCCTAAAATTGTCGTAGATACAAACGTTAATTAAATAAAAAGGGGCGTAGCCCTGTTATCTTCGTAAAATAACACGATAATGAACAGAAAATATATAGCCCTGAAATTTAATAAACATGGCAAACACGTACACAATTGTTTTATAAAAGATGTCAGGGATAAAGCCCCTAATCCGTCATCATGGCTCATTTTGCTAATAAGACTACAGGGCAAACGCCCCTAAGTCAAGCGCATAATCCAATTTTCTCTCGGCTAAATAGTTGCAATATTTTAACTCTTGATTCGCATATAAATACAATTTCGCCAATGGCATATTTTAAATAGTTGGTGGTTTTGCCTTGGTTAAGCAGTGATTTACGGATGTCATTAAAAAGTTTTGCCATGATCAATAGCTTTTAAGTTCATCGGCTATCAAATTTTTTAGTCCTTCTGCCTTTGTAATGAGCAGACTACTTATGAAATCAATGTTCACAGAGGTGTAAAAGGAGATATGCTTTACACTTTTATAGAATTCTGTATCTTCTGCAATCTTATTCAGATTGAAACTTATTCCCGGATACAATGAGGTGGGACTAGGATCCATTAAATTAGAACCTATAGGCATTCCATTAAGATGGCCTATGGCTCGCCTTTCGGTTTCTTTTAAACCAAGATTATAGGATGATACAATTTGCCGATAATCTTCAACTTCAGTTTGATAGTTGGCCAATTCTTTTTTAAGATTTTCTGATTTAATGTACGATAGTTTGCCCGAACTAACGATTTCATTATAGGTTGGAAACGTTTGGGAATAATCCATAATCCAACTCACCCGTGTTATGGCCGTTATAAACTTTGTAGAATCGGTTGCCTTTAGGTCATCAAGTGATTTAAGAATAAAATCTGCCCATTCTTTTCGATACCTTAAGGAGTTTTGTTGGTCTTCCAAATTTTTGATGTCCGCTTCAACATCTAACTTAAGATTCCTCAACAAGGTCTTGGTTTCTTTATGTACTATATGGTCTTGGTTCCAATTATTGATCTGCAAAGCAATCAAAATGCCAATCACCACCAATACAATTTCACCAATGGCGTATTTAAGATAGTTAGTGGTTTTACCTTCTGCAACCAGTTTTTTACGGATATTTTTGAAGAGTTTTATCATTTTAGACCCTTTTTTATTAAAGTTCTTATTTCAGATATTTTGGCTAAAGCACTTTCCATTTTCCTCACTTGGCCAGCTCTATTGTCTTTATATAGTTTAAAAAGTATAATGGATGATGGTTTTTCAAAGAAAGTTTGTGGGTTTATCGGGATACAATATTCTGTCCATTTAAAATCTGAAAAATCTGTTTTGATGACAGGAAGCCAATCTGTGTTGAATGAGTTGAGAACATCATTTAGGCTTTCATATAATTTGAAGAGGTTCTCGTCGTAATAGGATATTAATTCCAATTGCAGTTTTTTATTTGAAATGTTTTCAATGCCTTTAGCCTTTAATACTTCAAAAGCGCTCGATTGCGATTTAAAGCGTTCAAAGGAAATAATTTTGCCCATCCAAAAGTTTAAACTATCATTATAGTCTTTCTGTGATACTTTTTCCAGTAACCTGTAAGTTAACTCATTGGCCTGTTTGGCTTTATATAATTCAATGGATATTGAAGCAGAATCAATTTTTAGATTTTGGTCTATTAAATTTAATATTTCATGTTCGAATATATTGGCTTTTCTAACTTCGTTCCAATTATTGATCTGCAAAGCAATCAAAATGCCAATCACCACCAATACAATTTCTCCAATGGCGTATTTTAAATACTTTGAAGTTTTGCCTTCTGCGAGTAGGTTTTTACGGATGTTTCGAAAGAGTTTTATCATTGTTTTTAATTTTTGCTTTGTCCCTTTAGGGACTTCTATTTTGGTAGCCAATTATGATTATGCATCGTTTCTGTGCCTTTAGGTACAGAATATGTTAAAGTACTGGTTTAAAAACATAGCGTTCATCAAATTCTATATGGAATTCTTTTAAAAATTTTAAATATTCATCTTGAAAAGTTACTGCTTTGTGATCCTGCTCTTGGTTTTTGATATAATTGATCACAGGTGCCAATTCTGATCTTGAATATGAAAAAGCACCAAAACCAGCTTGCCATGAAAATTTTCCATTGACAAATCCTCTTGAATTTACCCATTTTGATGAATCCTGCTTAACCTGTTTCATTAAATCTGAGAGCGATTGGGTGGGTCGCATTCCGAACAGGATGTGGATATGGTCGGACATACCGTTTATCTGCAATACTTTATGATTGTTATTCTGAATAATTCCTGATATGTATTTGTACAGTTCATTTTTCCATTCACTTTTGATGAGGCTTTGTTTGTCCTGGACCGCGAAGACGGTTTGTATATGTATTTGTGTATGGGTGTTTGCCATGGTTGCCTGTTTATATGGCGTACCTAACGGCACGCTGGGTGATCGTTGTATTTTCTTCTTCTACCAATATATTTGTCCCTAACGGGCCAGCTTACAATCTCCAAATAATATTCTTTAGGTAGTTGGTGGCCCTGCCTTTGTTAAGAAGGTTTTTACGGATGTCTCGAAAGAGTTTTATCATTGTTTTTTCAAATAATCATTAATTTGTTTTAATAACTTTCTGGAATGGATGAGAGAATAATCCATTTCTTCTCTGGTTTCTGTAAAGAGGATACGCTTAAAATTACTGATACCTTGAAAGGTAGCTGCAAGATGCCCTGGATTTACATGCTTCCAAACTAATGAATCAATGAGTTTGCCTTGGTCATGGATTGGTGTTGAGCCAAAAGTATAGGTGTTTACATACGACGTAATTTTTTCTCTATAATCATTGGTAGTTTGTTCTACCCTTCCATAAAGAGCGGATTTCTTATTGTAAAAATTCTTGATTGATGCCTTGAGTGAATCAGAAAGGTTTTCTATTAAACCTGTTTGGTTGAGACTATTATAGGCATTTGTGTTGTAAATAATCTGGGCACTCCAATTTGGGTTAAATTGATGGCGCGTTATTTGTATTAAAGTATCCAAAGTTGCATTTGGTTTTGCAACCCTTGACCGCAGAGACTCATTAAATTGAAATTGCTCAATGATAAAGGGCTGTTTTTCAATTATTAATAAAGTATCCTGTATTAAATCACTTCTTAATGCTTCAAGTGAGCCTTTAATTTTTAAATCTGTTTTTCTGTTCTCGTTCCAATTATTGATCTGCAAAGCAATCAAAATGCCAATCACCACCAATACAATTTCACCAATGGCGTATTTTAAATACTTTGAAGTTTTGCCTTCTGCGAGTAGGTTTTTACGGATGTTTCTAAAAATTTTAATCATTAATTTTCTTAATCTTATATTCGTTATTTACAATGTTTAAGGTTATTTTATAAATCCCTTTCTTAACGGTAATATTGGAGCCTTTAAAGACTAATTTTTCAATACGATTTTCACTTCTGCCCCAATCGAATGTCCAGTTACTATCTGCTCTAAACTTTATTTCTCCATCAACCAATTGGGTCTGTAGTTCAAAAATGCCATCTTCCAGCATTTTCATAGGTAAGCCAATAGCCCAATTGCCATTGGGAACTCCTGTGCCAATGAGTTCCATTTTTTCAATCTTATTAATAGAATTCGGGTAATTTTTTGCTATAAAAGCTAAAATGGATTGACCATTTTTAAAATAATTGGGACTACTTCTTAATATACTTTTCTTTATAAGTTGCATGGATTTTACGTCGGCAATAAAACCAGGTTCATTAATAAGTTGTTTTGCCGCCTCTATATTTTTCTGTGAATAAAAATTATCTGTTGGTGGTTTAACAAACTCTTTATAAGGAAGGGCATCCAGATTGTAAGACCTTATAGGAATATTAGATTTTCTTAAATGTTGATAAAACAAAAATGGCGCAGTATTCATATCAAAAACAAGTCTGCCATCAGAATTGTTTGAGGTTAAATAGCCTCGTAAGCTTTTTGAAAGTTCATTTTGTGCTTCGTTATTAGGATTCAGTTTCAAATAGGGTTGTAATAATTCGTGATAATTTTCATTTTGTGAAAAACCAGTATAATCTAGCAGTTGAATGGCTCCTGGAATTAGTTCAGGAGTCATACTATCGGGATGATTTAGTATAGAATCTATGTAAGAAAGCTGAAAAACCAAGCGTTCTTCTAAAATAGTTAAATCATAATTCTCCACTTGAATTTTTGAATAAACTTGTTTTAGTCCAAATTCAAAATCTTTTTCCACCTTGTTTTGTTCCTTCCAATTATTGATCTGTAAAGCAATCAAAATCCCAATAACTACAAGGATGATTTCGCCAATGGCGTATTTTAGGTAGTTGGTGGTTTTGCCTTCATTAAGTAATTGCTTTCTAATATTTCGAAATAATTTTATCATATGTAGTTGTTTTATAGTTTGGTATGCCCGCAAGCGGCTATCTCAACCAAATGTCCACTGCACATTTGATTTTACTTCGTAAAGTTTTGTTTCGATAATGGAAGTTTCTAAAGAGTTTTATCATAAGCTTTATGTGTTCCCTCCAAGGAGGGGAACTATCCGTGTGGTTTTTAAATTTACGTAATTATTCATATTCAGGGAAAGTAAAATTTCTCAAAAGTACATTTAAGGTACATACTGGCTTTGTTTTTGTTAAGAAGGTTTCCGTTGATGTTTCTAAGAGCTTGAATGAACCCGAGAGGCGTTCCCCTCCTTGGAGGGGCTAGGGGTGGGTTTTTTTAAGTTTTTAGTTATTGATCAAGTTTACTACAAGCACAATTTTGCCAATGGATATTTAAAATACTAGGAAGTTTTGCCTTCGTTTATAAGCTTTTTATAAATGAACTTACTCATGGTTTCTTTTCTTAAAATATGTAATCACAACAAACATTAATGATAAAGCCCCTATAATTATTATTGTGTAAAAAATTTCATTTCTAGCTAAATTTGATAGAAAATAAAGGATAATCACTATTGAAAGTAAAGGAACTATTAAACCTCCAGGGGTTTTAAATTCACCCGGTAACGATTTATGGGTTTTGCGTAATCTGATAACAGATAAAGCAACCCCTAAATATAGTAAAAGTACAGAGCTGGTTGCTATAACTACCAATTGTTCAAAACTCCCTGAAACAGCGAGCGCAAACCCAATGGTTGCATATACAATAATGGCAATGTGCGGAGTTGCAAATGATTTATGGATTTTTGATAACCATTTTATAGGGATAACCTTATCTCTTGAAAGGGCATATAAAATTCTTGGACTGTTTAATATTGAGCCACTCATATAACCAAACATAGAAATAATGGTGCCAACCAGTAAAAGCATAAGCCCAAACGCACCAAAAACCACTCTGGCAGTTTCGGCAAGTGGTGCAGCTTTAAAGTTTGGTAAGTCGCTTCCAAGTACACCTTGCGCCACTGTTTGCACCATTATATAAATAAATGCTATACTGGTTATGCTTATAAAAATAGCTTTAGGGATGGTGCGTTTTGGGTCAATAACCTCACCACCAACTATAAGTCCTGTTTCACTGCCCTGAAATGCAAAAAACAAAATAAGCGATGCTTCTCCTAAAGTTTTGATACTTGGTAGGGAATGGAATTCCAAATTACCCCAAGAAACATGTTTCCAACCAACAGCAATAAGCAACAACAACGGGATTAGTTTTGCGATGGTAGTAAACTTTACCAACCCGATGCCTTGTTTTAAGCCAATAACATTAATGTAAACCAAGCCATAGAAAAGGATAAATAAAAATAAAAACCGAGGCCACCCGTTTTCAAATATGGGGTAGGCAGAAGCCATTACATTAACTAATGCATTAGATACCGCGGCATCGGCAAAAAAATTGCCACTTACTGCTAAAATACCACCAATAAAACCTGCATAATCGCCAAAAGCAGTTTCAATATAAGCATAAGGGCCTCCTGTGTTTGTTACTTTACTACCAGCTTCGGCAAAACATAACATAACAAGTCCCATTAAAATACCACAAAAAACGTAGGCAATAATGCTTGAAGCGCCCATTTTGGCAGCAATAATAGCAGGGAGGACAAAAATTCCCGACCCTATAACTATGTTTATAATATTGGCAGATAACCCCAGTGCCCCAACGCTTCGTTTTAAACCTTCTTCCTTTACAATCATAACTTGTTTTTAAAATTCATAAATAGTTAAGATTTACCTTAATCAATGAATAAAATACACTTTCTTTATTTTGCCGTTTTCAATGTGATACATAGCAACTGCCTCCAAAATACGGTTTCCAAACTGTACCCGTTCTTTGTCTATTACGATATTGCCTTGCACGATTCTTTCAACTAATTCACAATGTAAATTGGGTGTTTTTTCAAACATTTCGGAATACACTTTTCTCATATTGTCTTTCCCTTTTACTCGTAATTCATTGGGATAATTATAAACTTCCACATCCTCGGCATAAGGCTCTAAAAAAGCATCGATATTTCTGAAATTGTAAGCGTTCAACTGTCGTTGCGCCAAATCTTCCGGCGTGTCTTTTAACAATTCATTCGGATTGAAAACAATGCCATTATTGATAACACGATTGATTTTTGTGACGTTCTCAAGCTTGTCAATGGGGTTGGCTTCCAAAAGCAATAGGTTTGCTTTTTTTCCTTTGGCAATGGTTCCGAATTCGTTTTGTTTGTCCAAAACTTTGGCACCGTTTAATGTTGAGGCGGTCAAAATCTGCCAATTGCCCATGCCGCTTTTTTTCATCATTTGCAACTCAGTTAAATAGGAAGAAGCGTGCATTGTACCAATATTTCCGGCATCGGTTCCTGTTGCTATAATAACACCTGCATTACTCAATATTTTGAGGTTTGCCATACTGATTGAATCGGCTGTTTTTAAACTTGCGATGCTTTCTTTAGAGTTCCCTCTTTTTTTGTAATTATCGATAAGCAAGGTGTCCGGTAGATGTTTTAAGTCTAACAAGGAGCCTAATTGGTAAGGGTCGGCTTTTAGCAATTCATAATTGCTTGGGTTTATATTTTGACCAAAAGTTTTTACATATCCATCGCGCACAATCAAGGTAGGGCAGAGCACCGTTTTGTTTTTCTTCATCAATTGCACAAAGTCCGGTTTCAAAATTTCATCATTCACGCTGTGAACCAAAAAATCACAGCCGTTTTCCACTGCCAATTGTGCTGTAATTCTCTGTGTGGCGTGAACGGCTACTTTCAAGTTGTTTTTATGGGCTTCTTCAATGATGGCTTTTACGATGGGCAGGTTTTTGCGGGCGCTTTCTTCCACCGATAAACCGTCGGCTCCCACAATGTACCAGATCTTGATGAAATCGGGTTTTAATGGCAATTGGTTTTGAACCATTTTGATGCCATCTTCCACAGTTTTTACTAAATTAAAAGGCTCATCTTCTTTTAAGTTTTCGTAAACTTTAGGCTCGTAGGTTGTCGCTAAAGGACCTGTTATAAAAATGGACGGCAACGAATCATTGTTCCTAAAATCTACTCGCTGTTTTAAATAATGATAGGTGGCACCAACATCAATAAGATTGGTGATGCCATTTTTTAAGTACATTTTAAGTTTATGTACCATATCATCTTTCCCCAATTGAATTTCATCTTGATAGGGCATATATTTTCGTAGATCAATGACATCCGGTCGGGCGTATAACCCACCATTTTGAAAGAAATGGATGTGGGCATCGGTCATTCCGGGCATTAAGTATTTGTCTGTACCATCAATAACCAAAGCGTTTTTTGGGATTTTAATTTTTTTGCTGGATTGAATATCCGTAATCAAATTATTGGTAATAACTACCGTTTGATTGGGTATCATTTTCTGGTTTTCTACATCTGCAATGGTAGTATTGGTAATATAGGTTTGCGAAAAAATGATATTTGTGAAAATGAATGCGAAAATGAATGCGAAAATGGATAGATGTAATGTTTTCATTTTTAGGTTTTTTTTAGATTGATTAATTTATTTCATTGGCTGTTAAAACACTCAAAAGGTTTGCGCCCACTATTTTATTGATGTCTTTTTTGCCGTATCAAAATGCTGTTTTTCATAAGTTTTGTTTTTATAGAATTATTTTTTTATTGAGTTTAATTTAAAATTCCCTTCCCACAGGGTACAATAAATACCTGTCATCATAAAATTTTGTTTTACTGTAAAACCAGGTAAGGATGGCGTTCTGGTCATTGGCAAATGCTTTGTCCTGTGCTTTCTTTTCTTCAAATTCCTTTTGTAGAACTGGTGACTCCTCCATCATTTTTTTTGCCATTGGTTCCATAACATAAGCTTCAATATATTCCGTGCGTTGAAAAATGGGAAGAAAAAATCCCCAGCTAAAAAAAGAATCAGCTGATTTTGGCTCCAATAAAAACATTGCTAAATCTCCCAAAGTCTGATCGGTTGAAATATATGCTGAACCTGCAGGAAATACTTCTTTTCGTGTTTCTGGAACAGGAATTCCAGTAACTTGCATGTGTCCTTCAAAAGGCAACATGTTACCAGATTCATCTTGAAATTTAGCATCTTGAATTCTGTACATTTCTACGGTTACTTCACGAGGTTGTTTTAGGATTTCCATTTGTATGCCGTGCAATTTTAACCGTTCTATTATTTCAGAACACGATGCTGGCACGAAATATCCTTTTGGACGTGTAACAAAATCCACAGGTTCTGTGCCTTTAAAATTGGCAATAGTCATTGTTGTTGGTTTTCCTGTCCATTCAACATAATCGGAATTGGTTACAGTTGATTTTACAATTTTAGATTCTATTCCTAAAAGTTTAAGACTATCAGGAGGCGTTAACTCATTTCCATTGATTTTTACACTTGATTGATTTTCAAAAGTTACTGCGGCTTTCATTTGCGGTATTTTCGATTTTACAGCAAGTTTAGACGCTCTTTTGGCTCTATCAGCTATAGTGCTTTCTTTTAGTGATTTTCCTTCTGTTGCTAGAATGTTTAAAGTGCTTTCCAGCAATACATAAGTTCCCAAAACTCTTTGTCTGAATGGCTTTAGAGAATGGTTTTCAACCAGAATGGAAGCTGTGTGTCGCAAATCGCCATAAGCATCTGAAAATCGTGGTTGATCTCCCATTAATAATATATTTCCTTGTGAAAAATCACGGTTATTTACCGCAAATAATAATGGTCCCGGAATATGTCCGTTAGTGGTTAGGTCTTTATCCGCATTCATTTTATATTTTGTTGCTAACCAGTTGGAAATAGATTTTGAATAGCCTAATCCATCCAAACCGCCAAAAGTAATATCGTATTGATAATCAGCCCCATCCGTAACATGAATATCCATGTAAAGTAGCGGGTCGTATTCATTTATCACATTGATTACGGCTCGTACTTCCTTCGTATCTATTTTGGCGTAATCTCTGTTGAGGTTTAAATTTTGTGCATTGGTTCTCCAACCCTGGTTTTTTGGACCTCTTTGGTTAGGCCTGTTATATGGCGATGAGCGTTCATGGGCATCTACGCTCAGGATGGGAATAAACAAAAAGTTGACCTTATCCAACAAGGTTTTTTTATTGCCAAAAGCAATGTCACGCAGTAACATCATACCGGCATCTTTGCCATCAATTTCACCGGAGTGAATACCAGCCTGTGCAAGAAAAATTGGCTTGTCTGATTTTTTTAAAGTTATCGCTGAGATGTTTTTTTCGGTGGAAGCAATGATCATAAATATATCGCGTCCTTCAACGCTTTTACCAATAGAGACCATAGTTAACAACGGAGAAGCTGCTGTTAATTTTTTAAACCAGCTCATGGTTTCATTATAATCCGGTGTGGTTATAAAATTCGATTTTTCTGAAGGAGTTATCCAAGGATTATTTGCATTTGCAATGAGTGATTCACTTTTCCCGTGCCATTCTATAGACGGCGGGAGGTAGGATTGTGCAGTAGTTGCTACAAACGTAAAAGCAAAAATTGAAAATAATATAAAACGTGATTTGATTTGAAACAACATAATATTGCATATTAAATTAAAAATAGTTGATGTTTTGGTTATTTTTTTATGTGATTTATTTCATTGGTTTTCAAAACCCTTAAAAAGTTTTGACCTAAAATTTTATTAATGTCTTTTTCGGTATAACCTCTTTCAATAAGCGCTTTAGTAATTAATGGATAGGTTGTAACATCATCCAGTTGCTGAGGTGTTACGATGATGCCATCAAAGTCGGAGCCTAGCCCAACATAGTCTATGCCTACCAGATTGATGATGTATTCTATATGCTGAATCAATAAGTCCAATGGCGGTCTGATAGCATTTTTTTCTGCTGAATATTTAGTGTAGATGTAATCCATGGCATAAAACCCATGCATGCCGCTTTTTTGTAGCGAATCATATTCTATGGCATGTTTTTCAAAAAAAGCAGATTCTTTTTTGTCAAAATCGGGGTCAATAAAACCAGCATTAAAGTTAACATGAACAACACCCCCGTTTTTTGCTATGGCTTTAATTTGGCCATCCTTTAAATTGCGCGGATGTGGTACCAAGCTATAAACGGAACTATGCGATGCGATAACAGGTTTTGTAGATAAATTTATGACATCCCAGAACGTTTGGTCGCCCGAATGGCTCACATCGATCATCATCCCAAGTTCGTTCATACGCTTTACAATCTGTTCGCCAAAATCGGTAAGCCCTTTTTTCCCTTCGGAATTAAGTTCTCCTCCTTGGGAGGATTCATCGGCGGCACTAGTCACCCAATTTGGGGATATGTTATGGGTTAAGGTTAAATACCGTGCACCACGGTTGTAAAGGGCGTTTAATTTGTTAAGATCATTTTCTATCATGTGGCCGCCTTCAACACCAAACATGGCCGCTATTTTATGCTGTTTTACCGCTTTTAACAATGCTTTGGTATTGGCAACTTTTACCATCTTGCTTGGGTTGCGCGCCACAACGGCATCCAGACTGTCCATTTCTCTATTGGCATAAGCATAGGAATTTTGCACATCACCATCACAATAAACAGAAAACATCTGAAAATCCAATCCGCCTTTTTTTAAACGCGCTAAATCAGTATGCGTTATTCCAGTTAAGTCTTGGTCAAAAATAATCCCCACATCCGCAGCTTTCATCAGAATATCGTTGTGTGTATCAACCACAATTGCGTCCGAATGGATTTTTTTGTAAGATTGTGCTATAAGTTGCTGCGTTCCTATTAAGATTAATAATATTAGTTTTTTCATATGTTGATATTTATTGATTTTTATCCCGATAACTATCGGGAGTCATATGTAATTCGCATATCATCATTGGTGTTTGCGACCAATTTTCGGTCAT
>NZ_JBFVFE010000053.1:0-27971 GCF_052728615.1 Mariniflexile sp.
ACTCATAACTTTTGGTTTTAACACGCAAAAAGTATGAAAAAAAAGGGCTTACTGTGAAAAGTAGCCCTTTATCTTAAGATATTTAGTCGGTTAGTAGTGAAAAACTATAATTAATTTGCGAATTTGCGGTAAAAATTTTTAGCTCCGGGTAATTCGGGAAAGCGAAAAGTATTAAAACACATATTATCAAACCTGTGAGGTCTTTTTAGAATAAAAATTAACGATGAACAAGTATTTTTATTTAATTACCATTCAATATTTAGGGTATCGTTTTCATGGTTGGCAAAAGCAACCGCATGTTAAAACGCTGCATTTAATGGTGGACAGAACCTTGAATTTTATATTGGAAGGCGTCTATTTTAAAAGTTTAAGTTCTGGCAGGACCGACGCTATGGTGTCGGCAGAATGTGCCGCTTTTGAGTTGTTTTTGGAAGAACCTCTTGAAGACACATCGGCATTTCTACAACTATTCAACCATAATCTACCACAGGATATTCGGGCATTATCCATTCAAGAAGTCGATTCAAAATTCAACATCATCAATCATTCAAAAATTAAAGAATATAATTATTTGTTCACTTATGGTAAAAAATGCCATCCCTTTTGTGCGCCCATTATGACTACCATTTTAGATGATTTGGACATCGGAGTAATGAAACAGGGCGCCAAACTTTTTGAAGGCCCGCATTATTTTAAGTCCTACTGCTTCAAGCCCACGGATAATGGGATTTACAATCGAGACATTTTACTTTGCGAATTGGTTGAAAACACCATGTATACCGCAAACTATTTTCCTGAAAAGTCTTATATATTAAGAGTTAAAGGAAAAGGGTTTATGCGAAACCAAATAAGGCTCATGATGGGCACCCTCATCGATTTAGGAAAAGGAAAGCTGGATTTAGAAACCATTAAGCAAAGTTTAAAGCAAAATGCTTTCATCAAATTCGAGCATATAGCACCTGCCTCTGGACTCATTCTTAGGAATATTGATTTTGAATTATTTAATTAAACCTGTTGAAAAAGAGCACTTACAAAAGAACCTCGTGCCCAAAAATGATTTTCCCAATAGGGTTTTTCTTTTAGCTTGGGATATGGTAATCACATTTATAAATAACATGGCTAAGTTTTTTATATTTTCACATATAGGCGTAGTCTTTTCTAATCAAAAAGGTAAATAAATTCGTTAGTTTTTTTTACCTTGGGAAAAGCTGGAAGAGGATTATTATATATTGAACTCATTTAAAGTTTTTGGATTGAGGCGGAAATTAATCATTTTGTGACCAGTTGAAGGCTTTTTTTGGTTGCATAGCATCGCTACGTAACTAAAAAAAGGGAAAAAATGGGTGCAAAAGGATAATTTTTTAGCCAATTGAAAAACTTTAAATGAGTTCATTAATTATATGAAACAATAAATCAAAAGATCAGGTAATATGCTACAAAATGTTTTATTAGAACGCAAGATATACGCATCAGAAGAACATAAAATGATGCAAAAAATGATTCAGGATTTTATCAAAAATGAAATTATTGATCATGTAGGTCAATGGGAAAAAGATGGTATGGTGAGTCGGGGAATCTGGGAGCGTGCCGGAGCATTGGGCTTGCTATGTATTGATATGCCTGAACAATATGGTGGATGTGGATTGGATTTCAGCTATAGTGCCTTATTTATTGAAGAATTGGGAAAAGAAGGCATCAGCGGACCCGGTTTTTCATTGCACTCCGATATTATTGCTCCGTATCTCTTAAAGTATGGTACAGAAGCTCAAAAGCAAAAATATCTTCCTTTAATGGCTACCGGAAAAATGATTACATCCCTTGGTATGACCGAGCCAAACTGTGGTAGCGACCTTAAAGCCATCAAAACAACTGCGGTCGATAAAGGCGACCATTATGTGGTAAATGGACAAAAAACCTTTATTACCAATGGTTATATGAGTGATATGTCCATAGTAGCCGTAAAAACCAATACGGGGACAGAGAAAGAAGGCGTATCTTTATTGATTATGGAAAGTGCTTCTGAAGGTTTTGAAAAGGGCATCCCTTTCAAAAAGATAGGTATGAAAGCCCAAGATACCTGTGAATTGTTTTTTGATAATGTAAAAGTTCCAAAAGAAAATTTATTGGGTGAAGAAGGATTAGGTTTCAAGATTATGATGGCAGAATTGGCTAGAGAGCGTTTAACAGTTGCGCTAAATGCTATTGGTGGCGCAGAGGGCGCCATAGAAAAAACCATTGAATATACCTCTACAAGAACCGCTTTTAAGCAACCCATTGCCGGATTCCAAAACACACAATTTAAACTGGCCGAATGTGCTACACAATTACAAGTGCATCAAGCTTTTTTAGATCGTTGCACACACTTATTATCGGTACATCAGCTAACTGCTGAAAGTGCTTCCATGGCGAAATATTCGGCAACGGAAATGCACGGTAAAGTAGTTGATGAATGCCTGCAATTATTTGGAGGTTATGGGTATATGTGGGATTATCCAATAGCCCGCATGTATGCCGATAATAGAGTCGCCAGAATTTATGCCGGAACCAATGAGATCATGAAATTATTGATCGCTCGCGGTTTGTATAAAGAATTGTTCCAGCAAATGAAACGAGCCAATAAAGAGCGTCGTCAACCAAAAGAATGATTCATAGCGAACAGTACCGAAGCCGGGAACATTAAAAAAACAATTATTATAACACATGAAAGCCATGAAAAAAATAATACAAAAATTCATTTAATCGAAAAGAATTCCTCGAGGCTCTGCCTGGGGGTTTCCGTTCAAATTGTCATTCCTGTTAAAAAGGGAATCTAAATACAGAATTTTGGTTTTTGACTTGAAAAGGTCAAAATGAAACCAACGAAATACTCCTATGGCTCTGCCTCTGGGATAGTTGGTCTCAAAAAATTCATTTAATTGGAACGGTTCAACGGAAAGCCAACCCCTATAAAAAACCTGATTTTATTGGTGCCATTGACCCATGAGAGATCAAAATCAACAGGGCCTAAAATGGAATTATAGGACAACGTCGCCCCTGTTGACATCAAAAAACCTGGCACATTGGAATCTTCCCATTTACCCGTGGGGTTAAAGGCTTTTTTGATATAGTCATCAAAACCTTTGAAGCCCACCGAGGCCATATCAATATGCGGGGTGAGATAGAGGTTTTTCTTGTAATTGATCTGGACGGCGAGATTGAGTTTCATAAATTGGCTGGCAGTTAGCTCGCCCTCGTTCAATCCTGGAAAGATATAACTGTCACTTCGTGGGTCCAACTGGTTGCCACCAAAAAAATATTTTGCACCCATTCCGAAATCCGAAAAAGAGACATCATTATCTTCCGGATCATCCTCAAAAATAAAGGCAGCACCAGAACCAATAATTCCCGTTACTCTCTTATTGAGAACAAATCTTTTTTCGTAGCCCAAAGCCAATTTAGTATAGCCATTGATAGATCCATCAACCTTTGGTGTCGTTTCATCAGTAAATGCCATATCAATATTATTGTGGATGGATCTGGTCAAGTCGGCCTGTAATAAAGAGCCGTTTGTAGCATAAAATGGATTGTTTAAACTATTATATAAATAATGGGTATTTAATTCAATTGTATTAAAATCATAACTTTTAAGGCCAAATATATTATTGTTCAAATTAGGGTCTATGGTGGGTTTTACATGGGTATTCTTGTATTTTATGCCGATGCCGACATAGCTTCTTAAAGAACTTAAATTTCTGTTGATTTGATTGTCAAACTCAAAATAACGATACCTCATATTGTCAACATTTTCACCACCAACAAATACTTTCTGTTTTAATTGCTGTCCTAAAGCTTCTGTTCGCCACCACCAATCGCGGTCGCCACCAAAATTTTTCTGATGTTGAAGCCTGAACCTGGGCTGTTCGGCAATATCAAGGGTAATAAGCGAACGACTGGCGCCGCCAATAATATTTCTGCCGGTATAATTAACGAACAAGCCTACGCCATGGTAGCTGTCAAAGTGCAGAGCTCCCTTAACCTGATGTTTCGATCTTTCAAACCCGTTTAACTGCAATCCCAATTTATCGCCATTTATTAAAGAGCTAAAGATTATTTGACTAAAAATTGTGGTACCCATGGCCCTGTTGATGCCATCTACTATATCTTGCCTGTTATAGGTTTTATTAGCACGAATGTTTGTCCGTGCTTTCACAAGGGCAAGGTTGGTTTTACTTATATTTTTATAGACTACGGTATCCAGAACAAATTCATCTTTTACATAAGGAAGCTGATGGGTTCGTTGCCCAAATTTTTTTAATCTTTTAGCCAGAGCGACCAGGGCATACATATTTTGGGAAACCGCTATTTTGCCTTCTTTATATATTTCGGCTGACTTGGCAAAATCTCCGGTGGTATAGGTCAAATTAGCCGTGTGGTCGATCAAGATATCACTGAGTTTCCTGTTTGAAGGGTTCTTTACATTACTGCTCAGCATACCCGCCTGAAAAAGTAAGGAAGTAATATTTTCCAGATTTTCCTTGGTTTTTAGACCACTACCAACGTCGCTGCCAATAATTATTTCCGCACCCATTTCTTTGGCCACATCAACAGGAAAATTATTAAGGATACCGCCATCTACCAATAGCGTTTCTTCATAGGGTACGGCTGAAAAAATACCTGGAATGGACATACTGGCACGCATGGCATAAGCCAGCGAGCCACTGTTAAGAATGACCTCTTTACCGTTTACAATATCGGTTGCCATGGCTCGAAAAGGTATGGAAAGGTTGTCAAAATCATTTTCTTTGTAGGAGGGATACGTTAAGAAAGATATAAACTCTCTTAAATTCTGGTCGTTCAATAAATAAGCGCCTAATTTTATATTGCCTTTTACCCAATCAACTTCAATTAAATATCTATTAAATTCCGATTTTTCTTCAACACTGACATCTTTTAATGAAATACCGCCGCCCATAAGCTTGTCCCAATTGGCGTTTTTCGCGATGTTCGCAATACTGTCGCCTGAATATCCCATGGCATAAAGGCCACCAACAATGCTGCCCATACTGTTGCCAACTATTAAATCGGGCACAATTCCTAGCGAGTCAAGTGCTTGTAGTACAGGGATATGTGCGATACCTTTTGCGCCGCCGCCACTTAAAACCAAAGCCACTTTAGGTTTTTTATCTTGTGCCGTTATACATTGCGACCACGCTATTAGCAGGAATAACAGGAAAGATTGCAGATATATTTTTGATGTTAAGAATTTTGACATTTGGTTAATTTGATTATATTCTATTGTTTAGTATTTTCTATTTACGTTTTGCAAAAGGGTCTATAGAGACACCTGCTTGAAAATACCCTGTGGCATCTTGTTTGTTTTTATAGATAAAATCTTGCGTGGGCTTTCCTTTTTCGGTTAAACGATTGCTAATAAAGTTTTGAAGTCCACCTTGAAAAGTTCCAATAAGATAATCGCTAAAACGATGCTCGTAAATGATTCCTGATTTTATCTCCAATTGGCTGTATTCAAAAACATCTGCAAAGGCTGGATTGTCCACATTCACATAAAAACCTGTGCTTCCAAAGGTGCTTCCCACTGAAAACCGTCCGTTTTCGCCAACTAATCTGCGGAATAAAACCCGTTGGGGCATTATGAAATCCAGTTCCCATTGTGAATTTTTAAACCTGTGATTATACGTAAAAGTTGGAAAGAACGGAATTTGTGCCGTTGGGTCTATAAATATAATGGCTCCTAAAGTTATCATGGTCCGTTCCGTTCGTTTCATGATAAATGACAAACCGACCAAACCTTTGATACGCTCAAAACCCTCGTCGTTGCCATCAGCAATAATGGATGCGTTATAAATAACAGGTTTTTTAAACAAGCTTGAAAAATATGTTGAACTCAATGCTGTTGAAAAATTGTGAAAATCCACAATACCATTTTGCTCAAAAACAGTTGTAACGGATGTATTTGAAAGATTATCAAATTCAAATTCGTTGAACTGATAATTTGCCGAGGCAGTTAAACTCCATTTACGAGTTTTATAGATGGGAATGTTTGCCGAAGCCATAAAGTTCCGCTGCGTTTTAATATCACCTTCCTGAAAGGCTTCATCAAATAATTTTGAACTGAAATTTCTGTTCAAACTCTGCCCATATTCAAAATTGAGTATTCTTGCCCTTGGAAATTTTTCTTTGATAATAATTGCTGTTTGTTTCTGTAATGTATCTATGGTTTGTTGTGAAAATCCAAATGTAGAGAAAATAAATAAGATTATTAATAGTGCTAGTTTTACCATTTTTTAGAAATTATTGGTTAAGTTGTATGTCGTTTTTTAGTTGTGCCAATTGACTTTCTTTAAAAACCATGGTTCTGTGTGGAAATGGAATGGAAATACCTTCTGTATCGAATCGTTTTTTGATGCTCTCATATAAATCACATTTCATCTCAAAAGCTTCTCCAAAATTGCTTGCCCAAGCCCAAGCTCTTAACGTTACAGCCGAATCATTTAAACCGATTACTCGAACAATAACTTTCTTTACATTATTATACTTATCCAGTTCACTACGATGGTCTAGTATGTACGGGTGGTCTTCACATTCTTCTCGCATGATGTGTTTGGCGAGGTCAATATCACTATCATAGGAAATACCAATCTCAATCCATTGGCAGCACATACGTTCGCCCAAATCGTAATTGATTAATTTTTCTTTATTGATGACCGCATTTGGAATGACAATCATTTTGTTCTCATAATTCCTTATAATGGTATGGCGAAGTGTGATATCTGTAACAGTGCCAACCATGGTTTCATCGAGTTTGATGATATCACCTATTTTGAAAGGTTTGAAGGCAATTATAAAAACACCACCAACTAAATTAGCGAGGGCTTCTTGTGATGCAACACCAGCAATAACCGCCAGAATTCCTGCGCCGCCTAAAGCAGTTTGCGCAATACCTTGCATGGATGGAAATGCCAAAATAGCCAATAAACCACCAATAAAATAAATGCCAAAAACCACTAAATAGTGTAGAAATTTGTCACTTGTAAAATCTGTGTTTGCCTTTCTTTTTTTATCTATTGAACGAGAAAAATATACATTGGCTGATGATGCCGCTACAATGGTTACAATGGCTACGATACCTAAATAGAGAATGAGGTAAAAGTTTTCCGTGGCTACTTTATAAGATTCTTTGTCAATGAAAATAAAACTAATGGCTGTAAAACCTAAAACTATCCATAAAACCCTTAAAATCCTGCGGATGAGAATGATGGTTGAAGGTTCTTCATTTGGAAATTTTGTTTTTACCTTTTTGATCAACCATCTGCATAACAGATTGGATAAAAAGATAAGTAGAAAAACCACTACAGCAACGATTGCTGCGTAGAGGATTGTCTGTTTGTTTGCGTTTAAAAAATCTATCATTAGGCTACGTTTACTGTAATGTTAAAGTTTGAAAAGGTTTGATAATGTTTATTGACGACGTTTTTAACCTGTTCTTCCAATTCCGGAAGGACCTTAAAAACAACATCACTATTGGAATCTTCAATTAAGGCTTCAATAAAAATGAGCATACGCTCAAAGTCTGCATCATTGAAAATTTGTTGAACTCTCACTTCAAGCAGAGCTGTTTTTCTGTTGGATTTATAATAGAACATATTATTTTGTTTAGTGTAAATTCCCAGACCTAAAGGCTTACTATTAATCTCGAGTTAGTCAAATTGCCCGTAGGTCGGAAATTATATATTAATGTGATTAGTACATGACAAAAATTAATTTTGAGAAATAAAACACTCACAATTTTCAGGATAATCAAGACCTCACAGATTCAAAACCCGTGAGGTCTACCTAACGAACAAGCCGTAATATGCTGTTTATATTTCTATTCCAAATTTTTGTCATGTACTTCGATTAATGTGTCATTGAAATTTTGGCTGAACCTATATTTTTTGCTTCTTCTTTTGCTACTTTCTTTTTGATGTCGCCTTTCCAGATGTCTATTACTACATATATCACTGGTACAATAATAACCGTGAAGATTAACGAACTTGTCAATCCTCCAATCAATACCAAGGCTAAACCATTTTTCCATTCGGCACCAGCTCCAGTTGCAAAGGCAATTGGAATCATAGCAATTACCATCGCTAAAGTGGTCATTAATATGGGACGCAGTCGTGTCAATCCAGCTTTTTCAATAGCGAGTAATGTACTGTCGCCTTCAGCTTTGAACTGGTTGGCAGCATCCACAATCAAAATCGCATTTTTGATAACCAATCCTACCAGCATAATCAATCCTAAAAAGGTAAATACACCTAAACTTTCCTGGAACAATGCCAAAATTAAAAACGCACCAATTAATGCGGTTGGTACAGAAAACATCACAACCAATGGATAGGCATACGATTCGTAAAGTGCGACCATAATGAGGTACACCAATATAATAGACATCAATAAGGCCAATCCTAAACTTGCAAAAGCTTCTGTTTGGCTTTCTAAATCGCCACCCATTTCAAACTCAACACCATTGGGAAACGTCATTTGTTCGATAGCTGTTTGAACATTGGTGGAGACATCGCCCACAGGCAAACCTGCAACTTGAGCCCCTACACTTAAGGAAGAACGTTTGTTATCGCGCTCCAATCGTGTTGGCCCTGTTGATTGGTCAACCGCGGCAAATTGCTGCAACTCTATCAACTGGCCTGTGGTATTTAGAAATGTAATTTTCTTGATATCGTTAATATTACGACGGTCAAACTGGTCTAATTTAACATTGATATCATATTCATTTTCGCCATCACGGAATTTGTATTGCGTGTTTCCTGCAAACGCATTTTGCATTGTATTACCTACATCGCTCATTGTTAAATTCAAAATTGCCATTTTATCTCTATCAACTGTAATAGCAACTTCTGGATTTCCACCACTGACGGAAAGTTCCACATCACGTGTACCTGCAACCGATTCAACGGTGGCTTTAACATCATCGGCAACCTTTAATAGTTCGTCAATATTATTTCCCGTTAAGATGACTTGTATAGGGCCTGCCGTACTTCCGCCAACCATTCCCACAGCGGCTGTTTTGAATTTGACTCCCGAAATGGCTTTGGTCAATTTTGTTTTAGTGTCTCTTGCGAATTGCTCCGAAGTGATGGTCCGTTTGTCGGGACTGATCATTTTTGCATTGATCTGTGCCAAGTTTGATGAATTTCCACTGCCACCGGTTCCTGTTCCAACCGTTGTGAATACCGAACTTACAAGGGCATCTTTCAAAAGGATTTCTTCCACCTTTAAAGCGGCAAGATTCGTTTCTTCAATCGTGGATTCTTTGGGAAGTTCAAGTTCAACTAAAAATTCGCCGTTATCGCCACTCTTTACAAATTCGCTGCCTATAAAGCCAAAAACCATTAATGATAAAGACCCAATAACCAAAGCCAACAAAGCGAAAGCCGTGACACGTTTCCGCGAAAGCGTCCATTTTAGAATATCTCTATAAAATTTGTTGACACCTTCCAAAAAGTTTTCAAAAGCAATTAATGGTTTGTGCCATAGTTTGCTTTTATTTAGGGTAATCACTTCAGAAAAACGAGACGCTAATAAGGGTGTTAATGTGAACGAAACGATAAGCGAAATGGCTGTTGCAAAAGCAACTACTACTGCAAATTGTTTCAATAAATCGGCAATCAAACCTGTTACGAATGTAATTGGAAGGAATACCGCAATCAATACTAATGTAATCGACATGACTGAAAGTCCAATTTTTCTCCAACTCGCCATAGCAGCTTCCATTCTGCTTTTGCCCTTTTCCATTTCGGCATGGATACTTTCGAGTACCACGATACTGTCATCGACCAAAATTCCTACCACTAACGATAATCCTAAAAGTGTCATCAAATTCAAGGTATAACCCAATTGGCTCATGGCAATAAATGTTGCCACAATAGATACTGGGATGGACACCATCACGATGATGGAATCTTTCCAGCTTTTTAAGAAAAATAACATGATGATGGCTACCAAACCAACGGCAAGCGTCAGGTCAAAAATTACGGCATCGGCAGCTTCCAATGTAAATACGGAACTGTCTTGTGCGACCGCAATTTTTAAATCTTCGGAAGTATATTTTGCTTCAATTTTTTTGATTTCCGCAATGATATCCTCGGCAACCTGAACCGTATTTCCATCTGATTGTTTGGAAATGGTCAAACCGATGGAACTGATGCCATCAATACGTGAGATAGTCGTCACATCTTTGGTGGTGTCATAGACTTCAGCGATGTCCTCAATTTTGACATTGCCGCTATTTTGGCCCGTTTTGATGCTCAATCCTTTAATGTCTTCAATAGATTCAAATTTTCCAGAAAGTCGAACCGTCACTTGTTGGTCGTTATCTTTGATATTTCCCGTTGGAAAATCGAGATTGGCAGCAGCAATGGCTTGCGTTACTTGAAGAATGCTCAATCCATACGCCTTTAATTTATCTCTATCGACATTGATTCGAATTTCACGTTCATTGCCACCAATCACTTGTACTCGTGCAACACCTTCAATTCGTGATAAGGTTTCTTTAATATCGTTGTCAACCAAATCGTTAAAAGCATTGGCATCCATTTTGGAAGAAACGCCCAATCGCATAATAGGCATATCATCAAACGAAAATTTATCAACACTAGGTTGGTCCACTTGGTCTGGCAATTGCCCTAAAATATTGTTCACTTTACGTTGAGCGTCTTGTAATGCCTTGTCAACATCTGCATTGTAGGTCAGCTCAACACTCACAATGGAAATACCTTCCTGTGAAATGGACGTGATGCTCTTTACACCTTCCAAGGCACTTACGGCATCTTCAATATTGGTCGTCACAGAGTTTTCAACCTCTGAAGGCGACGCACCGGGATAGGTTGTGCTGATGGACAACATGGGAGACGTAATTTTAGGCAACAATTCATAGCCTAAACCCGAATAACTGATGATGCCTAAAAGAGCGATTATTGTGAAGACCACAACGGCAAGCGTAGGTCTTTTTACGGATAGTTCTGTAATGGTCATGCGCTTATTGGTTGGTGATTTTTACTAATGTGTTATTGGTCAAATTGATGATGCCTTTGGTCACTACTTTTTCGCCTTTGGTAAGTCCGGAAAGGATGACCACATCGCCATCGATGACAGCGCCTGTTTCAATTTTTTTCAGGATTGCTTTATCGTTTTCAATCACATACACCGATGGGCTTTGAATACTACCTACAATGGCTTCACGCGGAATGACGGTTGCTTCAATTTCATTGGCTTCAAGACCATTAAAATGAACCTCGGCAAAAAGTCCGGCCCTTAATTGGTGGTCTTTTGTGTTTTCAACTTCTATGGTCACTTTAAATTTTCTGGATGCATCCGCTTTGACGCTGATGTTGCTCACTTTTCCTTGAAAGGTTTTCAATGGATAGACATCGGTTTTAATAGAAACTTCTTGACCTTCCTTGATTTTGGAAAGATTGTCCTCGGCTATATTGACGATAATTTTAAGTCTGTCAACCTGTACAATTTCAGCAATCTCGTTTCCGGGCATCACAAAACTGGTTTCTTCAACCATCAAATTATTGACCACGCCATCAATGGGCGATTTTACCACCGTAAAACTTAACTGCTGGTTGATTTGGGCAATATTGGCACGAGCGTTTTCTTGTTGAATGCGCGCATCTTCCAAAGCACTTTGGCTTACGGCGCCTACTTTTTCCAGACGCTCATAACGAGCTACGTCTTTTTCGGCTTTAGCAAATGCAGATTGTGCACTGTTCAATTGAGAGTTCAAGGACACAGCATCAACCTTGGCAATAACTTGGCCTTTTTTGATTTGCTGACCTTCCTCAACACGTAAATATTGAATACTTCCTTGGGATTCTGCAACCAAGGTTACTTCTTCCCATCCTTTAAATTCGCCGGTGGCCATTAGACCTTCGTTTATTTTTTTAGAACCAATTGTGGCGGTCTGAACAGGAATGGCGTAGGCTTCTTCAACCATTTCGGCTTTCGCTGTCATTTCCTTTTTGTTGCTGTACAAGGTGTAAGCAATGGCCACAACAATGATGATAGCTACAATTGCGATGATATTTTTAGTTTTCATTTTGATAATTTTATAGTGATGATTAGTTAGATGTAATAAGTTGTGCCAATTGTCCGCTTGTTTTAAGGATTCTCAGTTCGGCAACTTTAGATTGCAACAAGGCATTGAGATAATTGGATTGGGCTTGGCGCAATGCAAATTCTGAATCCAATAGTTCGGTCAATGCTGCGACACCTTCATTGTAGGATGTGTTGATGCCATCGTAGTTTTCTTGTGCCAAAAACATATTTTCGTTTTGACTTGTGATTTGGCTTTGGCTCAATAGCATTTGTTGAAGTGCATCTTGATAATCCTTTTCTATGGTAGTTTTAAGCATCTTTTGGTCTTCTTCAAGTTTAAGGGTTTCCAATTGTTTTTGTTGGATTCGTTTTCGTCTGGAACCACCATCAAAAATGCTCCATGAAGCGGAAAGCCCGTAGGTACCGTTCCATTGTTCTACATAAGCAGGTGCATTAAAAGTAAATTCGTTGGTATCCCCTCGATAATTATAATTGAAGAATGCACTGATTTTTGGTAGATAATTGGCGCGTTCCACTTTTTGGTCGATGATTGATAAATCCACTTGTTTTTCCAGTTGTTGGTATTGGATATTTGAATTGATGTTCAATTCGTTTTGTAATGGAAAGGCCTCATTATCCTCTAACTTTTCGGTAAGATTCACTTTGGCGTCCATGGGAATGTAGAGATACAATTTCAAAAGACGTTTCTGTTCATCCATTTGGTATTGTGCATCTTCAATTTGGGCGCGAAGATTACTTCGGTTCACTTTTAATTGATTAAGGTCCAGTTTTTTAATGAGGCCTTCCTTATATTTAAAATCGGATAAGTCAATCAAACTGCTGGTTCGGTCAAAATTTTCTTCCAACAGTTCCACTTGCTTTTCAGTAACCTGAATTTGAATGTACACCTGAACCACGTTAATAATTAAGTCTTCAGTGGTTTGAAGGGTGGTCAATGCCTGTATTTCTTTTAGCGCATTGGCAGCCTTTATGGAATTGAACAACTGAAAATTAAATAATTGTTGTTCCACTCTTGCGCTGCCTGTAAAGGAATACCGGTTCCCAAAAGCGACTCCGATTGTAGTTCCTGGTTCGCCACCCACTAATTCGGCAGGCAATTGTTGTTCGGCAAGCGAAAAATTATCGGTAAAACCACCGGTAGCAGAAATTTGTGGAAAAGCCCCGCCTTTGACTTCGGCTATTTGTGCAGCGATGATTTTTTGGTCTATAATGGATTTATTTAAAGTGGTATTATTCTCAATGGCATACGCTACAGCTTGCTCAACCGTCAAATTGAAGGTTTGCGCACTTAAGACATAAGTAGTTAAAGAGATAATAATGGTTACTATTGTTTTCATTTTTTTTGTTATGTTATATATAGTTTGTTCTGTATTAAAAGAACCAATTAGAGAAAAAAAATAGATTATCGTTGTTCCCAACGGTCAATGATGGCAATGCTCTCCGTCATAAAATAATCCATGAAATTTGCCAGCTCCTCCAATTGTTCATTAAATTCCACTGTATCGTTTGTGCGATTTTCCCGAATCTCTCTAATCATATTGGTGTAGGAATCCAATCCTGAAATATTTTTTCTAAACGACGCTTTCCATTGATTCAGTTTAGAGTAAAAATACCTTTTTCTATCTCCAGGTTTTGTTTTGTAACCAATCCTTTCTAACGTCAACAAGTTATTAATGGCGTTGCTCGTGGCACTTTTGCTTAATTGTAAAGTCTCACGGATTTCGTCAAAAGTCAGTTCTGGCGTGTCGGCAATCGTTAAAAGGGCATTCACTCGTGCAGGTGCTGGTGCAATTCCCATCTGTTCTTCGATGACACCAAACTTCTCTACGAGTTCTCTTTGCTTTTCTGTGATCTTGTTTTCCATATCTGGTACAAAGATAGTTGGTTTTATTGGTTCTGTTATTAGAGAACTAAATAATTGTGATAATTTTAACATTTGATACATTTTAATTCATTGTTGTCCCGTGGAGGCAATTTGATTTTTTTAGAATTTTTGATAACTCTATTTTTTTGTATAAATTTAAAAAGCTAGCCCAAAAGTCTGATAATAATTAAAAACGCCTAAAAATGCACATATTGATGCACTACAAATATTTTAACAGGACAACAATGATTTTAATTGAAGTAGAAAGTTGAAACAGCCTCATAAAATTTTGGCAAAAAGAATCTGCCTTTGCCAGCTACGGCAGACAGGTAGACGAGTGGAAGTACATATTTAGGCTATACAAATGCAATTATCCAATGTGATTGTATCTGTAAACAACACTAAACTAAATGATAGTTTCCAATCGTGTTTAGTTAATATAGCGAATGAGCCGTTAATTGTTTCCAAAATTATATGCAGCCTTGAATTTTTGTTTAGCTCACGCCATATTTATTGTTTAAGTGTTCTTGAATCTCGCAAACCAGATTACTTTTATTTCAAGACATTATTTTAAATCAATCGAGTACTAATTTTTAAAATACAAATAATGGAAGAAGAAAATACTTCAGTTTTTTGAAAAATTTAATCCCAAAAGTATCTGCTACAATCTTAATGGAACACTTTTTATGCGACGGTGGTAGGAGGGAAGCATAATGTGTGTGTAATGATTTTTATCCATTCTTTATAAAATATAGAAGAATTATAATTTTTCGTTAAAATATTTAAGTATCTGCTTAAATACGTAATTAATTATATATTTGCACCTATAAAACACATCCTATGAAATTAGAAATAACCTGTACACGGGCGGAAGCCAACCACAAGCAACTATTAAATTGTATGTCCACATTAAATAGTATGGACATTAGTTTTGAAAAAACATCTAAACTTTTATCCATTGCCGGGAATGAGGTACGCTTAAAAATCCTGTTCTTATTAAATATGGAAAATGAACTCTGCCCTTGTGATTTAGCAGATATTTTAAAAATGAGCGTCCCAGCAATTTCCCAACACATACGTAAAATGAAAGACGCAGGAATCATTGCGTCAAGACGTGAAGGACAAACACTGTACTATTCTTTAAACGAGGACAAAACAGATATTTTAAACAGCATCTTTAAGTCTATAAAACCAAAAAGAAAAACCGCATAAATTTTATAATAATGAATACAGAAAAAACATCAAAGAATGCAGCCTATACAGGTTTGTTTGCTGCTGTTGCCGCATCATCCTGCTGTATTCCACCGGTTATTGCATTAATTGCAGGGGTAGGTGGTGGCGCTTCGGCTTTATCCTGGATGGAACCCTTTAGGCCCTATCTTATAGGATTGGCAGTATTGGCCATTGGTTTTGCCTGGTATAGTTATTTAAAACAAAAAAATGCTGATGACTGTGGTTGCGAAGTAGATGCAAAACCAAAATGGTTTCAAACCAAGGGGTTCTTAATAGGCATCACATTGTTTGCAGCGGTTTCAATCAGCTTTCCATATTATGCACACATCTTTTATCCCAATAACAATAACAAGGAAGTGGCCGTGGTCAGTGAAGCCAATGTGGAAACCCTAAACTTTGATATTGAAGGCATGACCTGTAACGGTTGTGCGGCACATGTTGAAAACGAAGTGAACAAGCTTTCCGGGATTATTTCTGTTACGGCAAGCTATGAGAATGAAAATGCCACAGTCACTTTTGATAAATCAAAAACGTCAAAAGAAGACATAGTAAAAGCCATTAACTCTACTGGGTATAAAGTGATAAATAAAGTAAAGGATGGGCAATAAAACAATACATCTAAATATAGATGGCATGACCTGTAGTGGCTGTTCGTCACGTATCGAAAAAGAAATAAATGCAAAAGAGGGCGTTTTAGGCAGTGCCGTAAATCACGAAACCGGGATTGGGGAATTTTCTATCGATACCAACAAAATGGATAAGGAAAAATTAATCGATGCAGTAAATAAAATTGGTAATTATTCGGTCATCAATGAAGCTGAAAAGGAAACCACTGTTGTTTCAAATTCTGAAAGCACTATTATTAACGATAAAAGCGATTACGATTTGATTATCGTTGGTGGTGGTTCTGCAGCATTTTCAGCAGCCATAGAAGCTGAAGGATTAGGTCTTACAACACTCATGGTAAATGCTGGATTGGATTTTGGGGGTACTTGCGTCAATGTGGGCTGTGTGCCTTCCAAAAATTTAATTCGGGCCGCCGAAACAGTGTATCACGCTACACATTCCAATTTTAAAGGCATCAAACCTAAAGGTGCCGCTATTGATTTCGCACAGGTCATCAAGGACAAGAAAACATTGGTCGCTGCACTGCAACAACAAAAATATATGGATGTGGTCAGTGATTTTAAAAACCTGACCCTATTGAATGGATGGGCAAAGTTTGTTGGTGCCAATACTATTCTTGTAGACGAAAAAGACACTTACACAGCCACCAATATCCTGATTGCCACGGGAGCAACCACAAATATCCCAAACATTGAAGGATTGGAAGATGTTGGTTTTTTCACCAATGTATCCTTATTCGATTTAGAAGAAAAACCGGAAAGCCTGACCATTATGGGAGCCGGCTATATTGGCCTGGAAATAGCAATGGCTTACAATCGTTTAGGTGTAAAAGTGCGTATCATTGAATTTACCAATAGGCCATTGCGCAACCAAACCAAGGACATTACCGATGTCTTGGAAGCTCAAATGAAAAGTGAGGGCATTGAATTTTTACCGAACTTCAGGGCCTTTAAATTTGAGAAAGATGGCGATAGCACTATTATCCATTGTAACTGTCCCGATGGTTCTACAACACAGCTCATTGAAAAAGGCAAGATCTTGGTGGCTACGGGCATCAAGCCCAACACTTCAAGACTAGGGCTTGAGAACATTGATATTAAGTTAACCAAAAGGGGCCATATTCTAGTCAATGAAAAAATGGAAACCAATATTCCCAATATTTATGCAGCAGGTGATGTCGCCAATACTCCTGCCTTTGTTTATACCGCTGCAAAAGAAGGAAGCATAGCGGTCAATAACGCATTTTCAATGTCGAAAAACAGTGTGGATTATTCCTCATTGCCCTGGGTAGTGTTTACGGACCCACAAATTGCAGGAGCAGGTATGGACGAAATTGAAGCAGAAGCAAAAGGGATTCCTTTTGAAGTATCAAAATTGGACTTGATCCATGTTCCAAGGGCATTGGCAGCACAAGATACAAGGGGATTTATAAAGTTGATTAGAAATACCGAAACGGATAAATTAATAGGAGCAAGGGTAATAGCACCGGAAGGCGGCGAACTCATTCAACAATTGAGCACGGCCATTAAGTTTGGTATAACCGTAAAAGATCTGGCCGAAAGTTTTTATCCGTATTTAACTTTGAGCGAAGGCATCAAATTAGCAGCCATTGCCTTTGGAAAGGATGTTTCCAAATTGAGCTGTTGCGCGAGTTAAAATTTTTGATATGAAAAAGGAATCACACAAATTACCCGCCGATTTAATTTTAGATATTAAAACCAGACTTAAAACTTTAAGTGGTCAAATCAATGGCATTGTTAAAATGCTTGATGAAGGCAAAGACCCGGAACAAATAAACATCCAGTTCAAATCCATTAATAAAGGCATCCAAAAAGCACATTACTTACTGTTGGATGAAGTCTATCGGAAAGCATTGGCCATTGGAATTGTAAAAGCTGTGGATTCTTGCCCCGGAAACTGCGGAAACGAAGACAAAATTGAATACTTAAAAAACGAATTCCCTAATATTGCGCTAACCGACTTAACCGATAAACTAAAAGAAATCCAAACCATAGCAAATAGGTTAAAAGACTACAACGAAAAAAAAGATTAATAAAAGTTTGGTCACCCCCTACCTCTTGTCATCATCTTTGTTCCATTAATAATTTAAATCTCAAACAAGATGAAACGACAAATCGAAATCTTTACAGCTGGTTGCCCAGTTTGTGAACCAGTAGTACAATTAGTAAAAGAGACAGCAGGAAATGACTGCGAAATCACACTTCATAATCTATCGGAACAATGCGAAAGTAAAATCTGTGTTTCCAAGATGAATGAATACGGGGTAAATAGGCTTCCTGCCATTGCTGTTAACGGAAAACTTTTGGATTGTTGCAAAAATGTGGAAATCACGAAAGATGCTTTGGTACATGCAGGAATAGGAAGCTGTTAGGTATGGCAATCATTAAATTGAACAAAAGGGCTTCCATGGGAACTGCTGTATTTTCGGCAGTTTCCTTAAAACTTTGTTGCTGGGGCCCATTATTGCTGACGGGAGTTGCAGGAATCAGTGGAAGTTCTGTCTATTTTTCTTGGCTCAATTCCTTGAAACCTTATCTGTTGGCCGTTGCATTTTTATCATTGGGTTTTGCTTTTTATCAGGTTTATAAAAAGAAGAAAGCGGACGATTGTGGCAACTGTGAAACCGATAAACCATCGTTTTTTAAATCGAAATTCTATGTGTGGTTGGTGGCCGTGTTTGTGGTTGTGATGACATTTGTTTCTTATTATCCACAACTGTTTCACAAAACAGCCAATAATGAAATGGTTTCAGTTGATAAATCAAATACACAAACAATAAAATTCAATATTAAAGGGATGGTATGTGGAAGTTGTGAAGAATCCATCAACCATTCAGTTACTAAAATTGATGGCGTAGTTCAAGTTAATACATCACATAGCGAAGGATCTTCAATAATAGAATTTGATACGACTAAAACAAACAGCAATGCAATAAAGGAAGCCATTAAATCAAAAGGGGACATAATTAAAAGCAGTACTAATCAATAGATTGATTATATTTAGCCTCTTAAAGAATATCGGTTTTGCAGACCTCACAGGTTTTAAAAACCTGTGAGGTCTTTGTTATCCTGAAAATTGCGAGTAATTTGTTTTTCAAAATAAACTTTTGTCATGTACTAAAGTTTATTTATAAATATTCTGAATATTAATCGTAATATTGCAATAAATAAATAAATAAAGAACAAAATGGGATTGACCAAAACCGAAATGTTTACAGACCAACAAAATGAAATTGCCCTTTTTGCAAAAGTTTTTGGGCATCCTGCAAGAGTTTCTATTTTACAGCACTTGTTTAAGATTGACTCTTGTGTTTGCGGAGATTTGGTCAACGAAATAGGATTGGCTCAACCAACCATTTCACAACATCTAAAAGAATTGAAACATTTAGGTTTAATAAAGGGAAATGTAGAAGGAACGAGTGTTTGCTACTGCATACATAAAGAAAATTGGACGAAAATGAAAGATGTGATGGTCAGGTTTTTAGATCAAGACCTTCCAAAAGGAGATTGTTGTTGATGTTTTTAAGCGCAAATTTACATTCCAAATAAATAAACTTGATTTAAACAAAAACTATGTTATTCAACAAAATAGAAAACACTATCAAAGTATTGAACGTTGACACAATTTCGAACGAACGAAAAGACACCTTGCAACCTTTAATTGATTTTATTCAAAAAAAAATTAACGACCATCACGAAATACGCATAAACTTTATCTGCACCCACAATTCACGAAGAAGTCATTTATCACAAGTTTGGGCACAAACAATGGCTTATTATTTCAATATTCAAAATGTGTTTTGTTATTCAGGAGGCACAGAAACCACCGCACTTTTTCCTATGGTTGCAGAAACTTTACAAAATTCAGGCTTTAAAGTAAAAACGATTTCAGGAGGCAACAACCCAATTTACAGTATTAAATATGCTGACAACGAACATCCTATTATCGGATTTTCAAAAAAACTGGATGATGACTTTAATCCAAAATCAGGATTTGCAGCGATAATGACCTGCGATTCAGCAAATGAAGCCTGTCCTTTTGTTCCAGGAGCAGAAAAACGTATCCCCATAACTTTTGAAGACCCAAAAGCATTTGACAGCACAGCGCAACAGGCTAAAAAATACAATGAAAGAAGTCTGCAAATTGCTACCGAATTATTTTACGTTTTCTCCCAAATCAATTCATAAAAATGACAACAAAAAAACTACCTTTTCTTGACAGGAATCTGACGTTGTGGATATTTGTAGCCATGGCAATTGGAGTCGGACTTGGGTATTTTATCCCAACGTTTCCCAACATCATAGACTCATTTAGTAGCGGAACGACCAATATTCCCATCGCAATAGGCTTGATATTAATGATGTATCCACCTTTGGCAAAGGTCAACTATTCGCTATTGCCAAAAGTTTTCAGAAATATAAAAATCCTTTCTATTTCCCTTATTCTCAATTGGATAATTGGTCCCTTTTTAATGTTTGTATTGGCAATCACCTTTTTACGCGATTATCCCGAATATATGGTCGGACTTATTTTAATTGGTTTGGCTCGTTGCATTGCAATGGTTTTGGTATGGAACGACCTTGCGGAAGGCAGTAGCGAATATGGCGCAGGTTTAGTGGCTTTGAATAGTATTTTCCAGGTGTTTGCATACAGTTTTTATGCGTGGGTTTTTATTACCGTTCTTCCGCCTTATTTTGGATTTGAAGGTTCTATTGTAGATATTTCAATCGGAACAATTGCAGAAAGCGTAGCCATTTATTTAGGCATTCCGTTCGTGATGGGAATATTGAGCAGATTGATTTTAGTGAAACTAAAAGGCGAGGAATGGTACACAAGGAAATTCATCCCGACCATTTCGCCAATGACCTTAATTGCGCTGTTATTTACGATTATTGTGATGTTTTCTTTAAAAGGTGAGTTGATTGTGGAAATCCCGATGGACGTTCTGATTATTGCAGTGCCTTTACTTATCTATTTTAGCTTAATGTTCATCATTGGATTTTTTGTTACCAAAGCAACAGGAGCAGCATACGACAAGACAGCAGCAGTAGCATTTACAGCAGCAGGAAATAATTTTGAATTGGCAATTGCAGTTGCCATTGCGGTTTTCGGACTGAATTCCGGACAAGCGTTTGTAGGAGTCATTGGCCCATTGGTGGAAGTGCCTGCATTGATTCTTTTGGTCCGGGTTTCGTTTTGGTTAAAAAAGAAATACTATTCGTAGATATTGAACACAGAATTTTTAAAACAGTACCTCTATGCATAGATTCTATATAGGTTTTTGATTTTATTTCAGAATATTTTCCTAACAGGTACGAAATTATTATTGGTATCGTTAATATGTCAAATAGCACTAAAAAAGCGCTATCGATAAACGTCATATTCTGTACTATAATGTTCTGCGTTATGTAACTTGAGCTTTGGCTAAAAGCAGGACAGAACGTTAAGAAAAGGTCTGGGAGACCTTTTTGGTGAATGGGCCAGCAGGCGTGTTGGCATACTACAGTTTCTTAAAAAATTTATTCTAAAAGTTTCCTCTACAATGTTAATGAAACCGCTTGCGGTTCATGAACTCTTCGAAAACAATATTAACCTTGTGAATAAACACTTTTTATGCGAGGACGTAGGAGGGAAGCATAATGTGTGTGAAATGAGAACACTAAATCAACATAATAATGTTTTGATTAGTATCTTGGTGTTTACTAAAAAGAATTTGAGATTCATCAAAACCTCTTTTAGTTTTTAATGAATAAAATTAGAAAGCCTGATAAAGATGCATTATGGTTATTGTAATTCCAAAAAAAAGGGATCGTGCTCATTATTCATTTAGACCGTTTTCAACATTTAATAATTGAAGTATCTGTTCCGTATTCTTTATATAGATAACTCTTTTATCTACTTCAATAATCCCTTCATCCTTAAACTGTTTGAGGCTCCTTCCCAAACTTTCAGGTGAAGTGCCAATAATGTTGGCCAAATCTTCTCGTGTTAAATCAATACCACCTGCTTTATCATGTTTTTGGAATCGATTTTCTAAAATGAGCAAATTAATAGCCAATCGGGCATTAAGATTTTTTTGGGCAAGTACAGCAATAATATTGGCAAGAACCCCGAACTCATGACCTATATTTTTTATAAAAGTTTGTTGCAAAGCAGGAATATCCTGTAATAATTGAAAAAAAACATCTTTAGCTATAAAATTCACTTCCAAGTCTTCAAGTGCTTCACAAGAATCTTGATAGCGCTCCTCTCCAAATAGGGCATGATACCCCAGAACATCACCAGTCGTGTAGATATAAAAAATTTGTTCTGTTCCAGAAAAACCGCGCTTAAATTTTTTTGCCTTGCCTTTCTTAATTTGAAAGATGCCCGTAGGTATTCCTTCTTCATAAAACAAGAGACTACCTTTTTTTATCATTAAGGGTTCCATAGCATCATAAACTAATTTTTTTTCATCAGAAGTTAATGACTCAAAAAGTAGTTCACTTTGAAAATCAAATTGGGAATAGAAGTTTTTCATCAGTCAAATATATAATAAATAATATATAAATACATAATATTTGTTATATTTTTAAATAACATTTATTGTATATTTGTATTGTTAATAATATGTAAGATAGATTGATTAAATGATTTCAAATAAAAAAGGTTTTGAAGTTTTATATGATGGCAGAATAAGTAAATCATTGGCGTTCACAAAAGACGAAAGAGAACATCTAGGTTTACGGGGGTTATTGCCATATTCTGTTGTCGGTCAAAATATTCAAGTAAAACGGGTTATGGAAGGTTTGCGTCGCAAAGATTCAAACATCGAGCGTTATATAATGCTGTCGGCGCTGCAAGATCGAAATGAAAAGCTATATTATAGAATTATAAGTGAATATATAGAAGAAACAATGCCAATAGTTTATACCCCGACCGTAGGAGAAGCTTGTATAGAATTTTCTCATATTTTTAGGCGAGCCAAAGGATTTTATATCACGCCTGATGATAAGGGAGAAATATTAAAAATTCTGGATAATTGGCCAGAAAAAGATATTCGGGTTATCGTTATAACTGATGGACAACGCATATTGGGATTGGGAGATTTAGGGGCTAATGGTATGGGAATTCCAATAGGTAAGTTAGCTTTATATACAGCTTGTGCTGGTATTCAACCTAGTCAATGCTTGCCTGTTATGTTTGATGTTGGTACAAATAATAAAGAAATACGAGAAGATATCTTGTATTTAGGGTATCCTAAAGAACGATTGGAAGGAAAAGAATATTTTGAGCTAGTCGATGAATTCGTAATGGCGGTTCAAGAAAAATACCCAAATGCGCTCATTCAATTTGAAGACTTTTTAACCCCTAATGCCTACGCATTATTGAATATTTATAAAGAAAAAGTGCTGTGCTTCAATGATGATATTCAGGGCACAGCAGCTGTGGCATTAGCAGGTTTATATGCATCCACTCGAATCACAAAAATTCTTTTTTCAGAATTAAGAATTATGTTTCTTGGTGCAGGGTCGGCAGCCACAGGAATAGCTGATCTTTTAGTTTTGGCCTTAGTAAAGGAAGGGCTGAGTAAACAAGAAGCGTTAGAAAGATTATGGTTTGTAGATATTAATGGATTGGTGGAGTCGAGTAGAAAGAATTTAATGCCACATAATTTACCTTATGCGCATCATCACAAACCTTCAAATTTTATTGAATCGATCAAAACCATAAAACCTCATGTACTAATTGGTGCAACAGGCGCCTTCGGTGCTTTTACCAAAGAAGTCATTGAGGTCATGGGTAACATTAATGAACGTCCAGTTATTTTTGCTTTGTCAAACCCAACTTCAAAGGCAGAATGTACTGCTGAACAAGCCTATGCGTGGAGTCATGGTAAGGCTGTTTTTGCAAGTGGAAGCCCATTTGAAATGGTTAAGTTTAATAATAAAGAATATCGTCCAGGACAAGGTAACAACGCATATATTTTCCCAGGAATGGGTTTAGGGGTTATTATTGCCAATGCATCAATAATTCCAGATGAGCTATTCTTAACTGCCGCTAAAACACTTTCTGAAATGGTAAGCGATGAAAACATAGAAGATGGTGCGCTGTATCCTCGTTTAAATGAAATTAGAGTTCTTTCTTTAGAGATTGCTTTTGCGGTTGCCAAAAAAGCGTATGAATTAGGTATTGCTAGAAATAAAAAACCAAAGGATTTAAAGCAAACTATTAGTGACTATATGTATAATCCAATTTATTGAATACTAATTGAAGAAATTCCATTTTAAGACTTTATGAAAAAAGGAACAAAGCTATGCAGTGTTTTAAAATTAAAATGCCCACGTTGCCAAATTGGAAATTTATTCAATAATCCAGGATTAATTGTGTTTTCAGGAATTCTTGATATGCCAGATAAATGCCCGCATTGCAAGCAGGATTTTAAGTTAGAACCAGGATTTTACACCGCTGCTTTATGGATTAGCTATCCTATTGTGCTTATCATTTTTATTCCTTTAATAATATGGGGGTTCTCATTGGATAACATGAATAGCTTTTTCAAATTTCTTTACCCATTAATCATACTCTTTAGTTTTTTGTTGCAAATCCCTTTAATGCGAATCGCAAGAGCTATTCTGTTAAATATGACCATTGATTATACAACAAAATGGTAAATTATAATTAACACCTAAAAGCAACAAATGCACAAAGAATTTATACCAAAATTATTTTCTCTATTAAAGCAAGGGATATCAAAAGAAACTTTAACAAAAGATATTCTTTCGGGATTAATTGTTGGAATCGTTGCTTTACCTTTGGCCATTGCTTTTGCTATTGCCTCTGGTGTTTCTCCTGAAAAGGGAATCATAACAGCAATCATAGCAGGAATAATTATTTCTACTTTTGGAGGTAGTCGGGTTCAAATTGGAGGGCCAACAGGAGCCTTTATTGTTATCGTTTATGGTATTGTCCAACAATACGGAACAGATGGGTTGACCATCGCTACTTTTATGGCTGGCTTTATCATCATTGGATTTGGATTAGTGCGACTAGGAAATTTATTAAAATACATTCCATATTCTCTCATTGTGGGTTTTACAAGCGGAATTGCGCTCATTATTTTCTCCTCTCAAATCAACGACTTTTTTGGGCTCCATATCGCTAAAGTTCCTGCTGATTTTATAGATAAATGGGTCGTATATTTTAGTAATTTCCACAAAATAAATTGGTATGCTATTAGTATTGCCGTAGCAACTATATTTATTACACTTTATTTTCAAAAAATAATAAAAAAGATTCCAGGATCTATCATTGCCATAGTTCTATCCACCATAGTTGTAGTTGTATTTGACATTCCTGTAGATACCATTGAAAGTAATTTTGGTAATATTCCAAACCAGTTGGGCTTGCCCCATATTCCTAATGTTAATTTCGATACCATTCAAGCGCTTATTCAGCCAGCATTTGCTATTGCCATATTAGGAAGTATAGAATCACTCCTTTCTGCTGTAGTTTCAGATTCAATGATTGGAGGAAAACACCGTTCAAATATGGAATTAGTAGCGCAGGGAGCAGCAAACATTTTTTCTTCTCTCTTTGGCGGTATTCCGGCTACAGGAGCCATTGCAAGAACCGCAACCAATGTAAAAAATGGGGGACGAACACCTATTGCCGGTATAGTTCACGCTTTGGTACTATTGGCTATTATGCTTTTATTTGCGCCTTATGCCAAATTAATACCTATGTCATGTCTGGCAGGTATTTTAATGGTTGTTGCCTACCATATGAGTGAATGGAAACAATTCATATCTATTCTAAAAGGTAATAGAATGGATATTATTATTTTACTTACTACTTTCTTTCTTACCGTTGTCTTTGATTTGGTAATTGCCATAGAGATTGGGATAGTTTTATCCAGTTTTATGTTTATGAAAAGAATGAGTGAATCTGTAAATATTCAAGATTTTTCATCTGAAAACGGAAATGGTGAGCATCTATTTGATGAAGAACTATTAAATATACCAAAAGGAGTTGTTTTATATGAAATTAATGGACCTCTATTTTTTGGAGCGGCCAGACAATTTCAGGAAACCATTACCAATACGCATTTACAGCCAAAAGTTATTATCATTAGAATGCGTTATGTGCCATTAATCGATGCTACTGGATATCAGAGCATTAAAGAAATAATAAAAACCTATAATGCTCGAAAAATAAAAGTAATAATATCAGGTATTAGAAAATCCTTGAGGAAAGATTTTGAAAAAAATGAGATGTTTTCATTTATAGAAAGTGATCTTGTAGTTGAAGAAATTCATACAGCTATTGATAGAGCCAAAGAAAATTTATAGTTTTACGCACGAAAAAGTAGCAGCAATTACCTTTGGAAAAGATATTTCTAAATTAAGTTGTTATACCTTTTTTAATAGTTGTTGTTGTTTTAACGACCTCATAAAATTTTGGTTAAAACAATAGGAGAAATGAGCGTCCATATTTTTAGGGGTTTAGTAATACAGATTCTTAAGAGTTTCAACTATAGATATACAAGTGCCAAAAATTGATAAACTTATATTAAAATCACATTTCGGTTTTGAAGAAATGCCTCAAAAAGGAAAAACTGGAGGTTCAAGAAGAAAGTTTATAATTAAACAAAAGGATGTGATTAGTTTACATGAGCCACATCCAAAGAAAATAGTAAAATCCTATGCGATTAAACAGATTATAGAACATTTAAATTTATAATTATGAGTGATTATTTGACATACAAAGGATATTTTGGAACTGTAAGTTTTAATTCAGACGATGAAGTATTTTATGGAAAGATTTTTGGAATTAGTGATTTAATAAATTTCGAAGGATCGTCTGTAAAAGAATTAAAAGAATCTTTTGAGGAATCTTTAGATGATTATTTAGAGACATGTAAAGAGTTAAAGAAAGAACCAAATAAAACATTTAAAGGAAGTTTTAATGTAAGGTTAAGCATGGAATTGCATAAAAGAGCAGCAATGATTGCCAACCAAAAAAGAATTTCTTTAAATGATTTTGTAAAGAAGGCCATTGGCTATGCTGTGTCTCATGATAAAGATATTGATGAAAATATCACAATGAAAACACAAAAAATGTAATTGAAGCTCTAAATATAACAAGTGCATAGAATTTTATTTTTCTTAAAATTTATGCTCTTGTGGCAATCCACGAGAAATACTCTATTTTAATTATGAATCAGCCACTGGCTAATCCCTAATTATAAATGTACTATAATGTTCCGTGTTATGTAACTTGAGCTTTGGCTAGAAGCGAAAGTATTTCTTCAGTTTCTTGAAAAATTTATTCTATAATGTTTCTTCTGCAATGTTAATGGAACACTCTTTTTTACGAAGCGACGATAGGAGAGAAGTGGAATGTGTGTGGAATGGGAATAAAAATACTAAAGTTTAAAGCGTTCGTTTTTGCTTGTTAGAAATAAAGTGTTTTGAATAGTTAGTATTTACAGTTTTTTCAAAATTTATTAAATCTGAAATCAATCTATTCTTTGATAAACTATTCAAGGACTTAATCTTCATCAAATGGCATTGTTTTATCTTCAAACCACTTCCGCATAAACACAATTCATTACGGCTAGGAATGGTATTAGAAGCAACAGAATAAATAATAGCAGTAATAATGCTAAGATCATCAATTCCTAGCTCATCTTTATAATATTCTATAACTCCATCAAAAAAATGTGAATATTCACCGTTTGCATAAGCTCCAGTTTCTTTCTTGAAAATATAATTAGTGAAAAAAGGATAAATTTTATATCTATAAAAAGCAGTTAGATTAATTCCTCTTCTTGAATCTTTTTCTAGAATGTGTTCTATATCTAAACAACAAAAACCATTTTCATCTATATGATTATCATCGATACGATTAATAATTTTTGATATTTCCTGAATTTTAGGGATAGAAAAGGGATACTTGTCTTTATTCAAATAAATTTTTATTTTAAATGTTTGATAATAGTTCCCTTTTGAATCACATACGTCTAAATCTCCAATTAAATAGCAAAATTTTGTAACTAATCAGTAGCAAATATATCGGTTTTGCATAAAACAGTGCTTCATTAACAATTTAAGTAATTTTATTA
>NZ_JBFVFE010000054.1:0-27679 GCF_052728615.1 Mariniflexile sp.
AAAGTGAAAAGTCTTTAAAGCACTGGTTTTACTGACTTTTCAACTTTCTTTTCAACATTCGCTTGCGGATTTAAGGTTCCTGATGAAATTAATGACGAAAACTTTTGCAAAGAGTTTTTAGCGGCTGTTTTTGAACAAATTGGCGACCGAAATTTAAGTATTGTACCAACAAGTCCTGAAATTGCCAAATTTGTGAGAAGCAACCGAAAATACAAGCGCATGTTGCCTGTTGGGGTTAGGATATAGTCTTGATTTAAGAATAACGATTTTTGATTTTTGAACCCAGGATCCGAAGTTTAATAGCTTTGGATTTTTTTTGTTTTACGATACCAGCTCTTTTACAAACTCCAATCGCACCGTACCATCATCACCAATTTTGTTAAGTTTTATTTCGTGCAATGTATTTATTAATTCAGGATTCCAAGGCGCTTTTACTTTTACATAGTTTTCAGTAAATCCATGAATGTAGCCTTCTTTATTTTCACTTTCAAACAAAACGGTTCTCATACTCCCTATCTGGCTTTCGTAAAAAGCACGACGTTTTTTAACCGATAATCCTCGCAACATTTTACTGCGCTTATTCCTAATATTCATGGGCACCACAGCTTCCATTTCGGCAGCTTCGGTATTATCGCGCTCCGAATAGGTAAATACATGTAAATATGAAATATCCAAATCCGTTAAAAAGTTATAGGTTTCCAGAAAGTGCGCATCCGTTTCACCAGGGAATCCCACAATCACATCCACACCTATACAGGCATGCGGCATCACTTCCTTTATTTTTGAAACACGATCAACATACAATTCCCGCATATAGCGGCGTTTCATCTTTTTAAGAATTTCATTGCTTCCGCTTTGTAACGGAATATGAAAATGTGGCACAAAGGCTCTGGATTTAGACACCAAATCAATCGTTTCGTTCTTTAAAAGATTGGGTTCAATAGAAGAAATGCGCAAACGCTCAATACCCTCAACCTTATCCAATTCGGTCACTAAATCCAAAAAGGTGTGTTCATGTGTTTTGTTTCCAAACTCGCCTTTACCGTAGTCGCCTATATTAACGCCCGTTAAAACAATTTCTTTGATATTTTGAGACGAAATTTCCCTGGCGTTTTGCAACACATTTTGCATGGTATCACTACGTGAAATACCGCGTGCCAAAGGAATGGTGCAATAGGTACATTTATAGTCGCACCCATCCTGCACCTTTAAAAAGGCGCGTGTTCTATCGCCTATGGAATAACTCCCCACATAAAAATCGGCTTCTTCTATCTCGCAAGAGTGAATCAGTCCCATGTCATTTTTGGAAAGGTCGTTTAAGTAATCGGTAATCTTGAATTTTTCGGTAGCACCCAAAACCAAATCAACACCATCAACATCCGCCAATTCCTGTGGTTTTAATTGCGCATAACAGCCAACAGCGGCCACAAATGCTTTCGGGTTCGCTTTTTGGGCTTGCTTAACTATGGTTTTAAAACGTTTGTCTGCATTTTCGGTGACCGAACAGGTATTTATAACATAAATATCCGCCTGTTCAGAGAAATCGACACGGTCAAAACCTTCATCCGTAAAACTTCTAGCAATGGTAGAGGTTTCAGAAAAATTAAGCTTGCAACCCAAGGTATAAAATGCGACTTTTTTTCGAGAATTCATTTCAATGGTTAAAACGTGGCAAAGTTAATAAAAAAAGAGCGTTCCAAAACCGAAACGCTCTTTCAATTAAACCATAAGGTTACCCTTTGTAAATTTGAGAGACTTGATTGTTGATAATAGCAAAACAATCTGTTAAATTTATGACACACCATTTTTTTAAAAGTCACATATTTTTTTTAAAACCCTATAAATTATTCCAATTAGACAATAAAAACTTTATTTTTGAATGATTTTAAGCCTAATAAATGCAGCCCATAAAATATTTCATTCTTTTCTTAATTATTGCGCTTACTTTTTCTTGCAAAAAGAAAATCATACACATTAATGATGCCGACGTTTTTAGGTATAATGAACATAAAAACATTGGCTCCTTAGACCCCGCATTTTCTAAAGATATTGCCGATATATGGGGCACCAACCAATTGTTCAACGGATTGGTGCAAATGGATGAAAATTTAAACGTGCTTCCTTGCATAGCAAAACAATGGACTATTTCTGAAGACGGCCTTAGCTATTCATTTTCATTGCGCAACGATGTATATTTCCATAAACATGGACTCTTTGGAAAAGATTCCACAAGAACGGTTACTGCCAAGGATTTTGAATATAGTTTAAACCGTTTATTGGACAAGCAATTGGCTTCACCCGGTAGTTGGGTTTTAGGCAAAGTTGATGGTTTTAAAGCTGTTAACGATACGTTGTTCCAAATTCAACTAAAACAGCCCTTTCCGGCGTTTTTAGGATTGCTCACCATGAAATACTGCTCGGTGGTGCCAAAGGAAATTGTGGAACATTACAGCAATGGTTTTCGTTCGCACCCTATTGGCACGGGGCCCTTTAAGTTTAAACGTTGGGAGGAAAACATTAAATTGGTGTTTAGAAGAAATGAAAACTATTTTGAAAAAGACGAAAAAGGCAAACCACTACCCTATTTGGAAGCCGTTGCCATTACCTTTTTGCCCGATAAACAAAGTGAGTTTTTACAGTTCGCACAAGGTAACATCGATTTTGTTTCGGGGTTGGATGCCTCTTATAAGGATGAAATTTTAACGGCAGATGGACAACTTCGCGACCTATACTCAAAAGACGTCAATATGATTCGCGGCCCATATTTAAACACGGAATATTTAGCGTTTTATATGGATTCCGATCTGTCTGAAATACAATCAGAACTCATAAGAAAGGCGATTAATTATGGTTTCGACAGAAAAAAAATGATGATTTACTTGCGAAATGGCGTTGGAATTCCTGCAGAAGGCGGTTTTATACCAAAAGGATTGCCCGGTTACAGCGAAACTATTGGCTTCACATTTCAACCGGAAAAAGCCAAACAACTGATTGCTCAATTTAAAAAAGAAACAGGCAATAAAACCCCTGAAATATCCATTACTACCACCAGCAATTATTTAAGTTTTTGCGAATACATTCAACGCGAACTTCAAAAAATAGGGCTCCTTGTAAATGTGGATGTGATGCCTGCGGCGACCTTAAAAGACGCCAAGGCCAATGGCAAATTGGATATGTTCCGTGCCAGTTGGGTGGCCGATTATCCGGATGCCGAAAACTATTTATCTCTTTTTTATAGCAAAAACTTTGCGCCAAACGGTCCGAATTATTCCCATTATAAAAGTGATCTGTTTGATACTTGGTACGAAAAAGCTTTTACCGAGACCAACCCAGCCACCAGGGAACAACTCTATACCAAAATGGATTCGTTAGTGATGAAAGAAGCTCCTGTAATCCCATTGTTTTATGATGAAGTAGTGCGTTTTACGCGAAAAAACGTAAAAGGTTTGGGAATCAATCCTATCAATTTGTTGGAATTAAAACAGGTTAAAAAGGATTAAGGACAATTTTCCTGCGTCGCTCCTTCACGATCCCCATAGTAATAAAGTATAGCGAAACCCCGTAAAGTAGCATGATCAACAAATCCTGTAATGGCAAATCTGTCTTAAAGGTTTTAATGGCCATCATGCTTTCGCAAATAATGTATAGGATAACACCAAAAAACACGTACATATAACTTATTTTATTAACCGCATCCTTTCTTAGAAAAGCAAACTGAAACAGCAAAAGCGATATAAAAAAACTGATCAGCGCAGGAACAAAAAAGTTTTTTAAACTATTGAATAGGTAGCTTACAATAAAAACGGTATAAACAAACATGATAATGGAAAAAGGTATGAGCCTAGAAATATTAAAATCGAATTTATGCGAAAATCGGAAACTCAAAAATAGCTTTCCCAATGCAAAAAAAAGCAAACTGGCTCCCAAAAGCACGACATTGGTATGGTTTATTATCAGAATATCCCCAATAAAGAACATAAGCAACGCTAAGTTTATCCATAAATGCTTTTTCTTGTTCTTTTCTTTATTATTGAAATGGTAATAAAAAAACAACATCAATACAATGGGCGGTTTTGTTAAATACCGATAAGGATATGCAGGACAGTAAAGCTTAACCAAAATATCTATGGTAAGCATGCCGAAAAAAAGTACGGTAAACTCTTTTTCGTTTTTAAGTAGGTCAATCATCTATGGGGAATCAGTTAAGTCAATAAATAGTATAAATTAGTAGGTTGCATCAAAAGTATATAAAATTGAATTATATAATATTGACATTTGTCAACTAATATAATAATGTTTTGTAGACTAAGGCTAATTTTTAAAAAAATAATACACATCATCATCGCCTTTACCTCCATCACGTTTAGATGAAAAATAACCTGTTTTGTTATTTGAATTTATAATGAAACAAAAATCGTCCTCATTACTGTTGATGGGTTTGGGTAGTTTTTCTGCCTTTTCAAACATGCCGTTGGTGTCTATGTCGCATTTATAAATATCAAATCCACCAAAACCGTTGGGCCTATTTGAAGCAAAGTACAGAGTATTATCGTCGGCAATAAAAGGAAACATGTCTTTACTATACGAATTTACCTTGCTACCAAGATTTTTAGGGGCACCGAAAGTGGTGTTTTCCAAAACAGCCACCTTAAAAATATCCGAACCGCCTTTGGTAGTTTCTTTTCCGCCCCTGATATTAGAAGTAAAATACAGTGTTTTCCCATCTTTACTTAGGGAGGGATGCGCATAGGAAAATTTAGGGTCGCAAAATGGTAAGGTTTTAAAATTGGTCCATCCCATCCCCTCTTTATACTCTCCTATTTTAATTTGAAAATTGTCTTCATTAAAATCGTTATCCTTGTACGTAGTGGTAATGTACAATTGCTTTCCATTGGAAGGCATGGTAGCACTGCTAATGTAATTTATTTTTTGTTCCGGGTCTATCTCAATGTTTTTTATATTATGAATGGTACCATCTTCCAACAGTTCTCCTTCAAAAATGGTAAGTATCGGATTTCCTTGATAGCGTTTTGGCCGGTCTTTTTTATCCAGTAGATACGAAGTGAAAATAATTTTGGAATTGTTTACCAACATTAAACCAAAATGAGGGTGTTCGGTGTTTATTCCAAGGTTTTTTACGGTATAATTTTCGGTTTGGGAGAACGCGATGCAACTTATTAAAAAGATGATATAGTATAATGATTTTAGCATATATATAAATGTAATTGCCAAATATACAAAACTTTAGGATGGGTGTTTTGTGGTATTGCTGCTGTTTGAAAAATATTTCGCAGATGTTTTACTATTCAAGACGTTTTCTTGGGCCGTTTTAAATATTGGAGCGTTTTGCAAAGATTCAATCTGTGCATTGATAGCATTTACTTGCGCCCCCCTTTTTATAAAAACCCGTTTTTTTTAAAGTGTTGTAAACCTTAGGCACAAAACCTTTAAGGTGGTTGCTATCGGCTAATTTTCCTGAAAAAGCTGCCAAATATCCTAAAGTGCCTTCAGCATTTTTTACCACCATAACACCAAACATTTTACCAATTATAAGGCCTGATCGGTTTGGATTCAATCCGAAATTATGCGTGAAATCAATTTGTTCTTCTATATACATTTGAAGTTGTTTAGCAGGCAAAACAGTCAACGGATGCTGCTCGTAATAAAATGGAAAGGTAGATTTTTTAGGCAAATCCATTCCCTATTTGTTTTTTAACGGATGAAAGAATGAAGCACTAAAATTACACATACTTACCAGACGGTATTAGCTTCAACTGTTCGGTTGGTAAATTGTAAATATAGACCCATGTTTTAACAAGCTCGTTTTCGCTGATGTAGGCATCGATCAACACACGTTTATATTCATTTGCATGTTCACCCGTATCACCAATACCCTCATAATCATCTAAAGCTTTAAAGGTTTTTTCTGTGTCAAGAATCTTAAAAATATGTCCGAAAACTTTATCGTTTGGATTGTCACTTAAAACAGCCCCCGGATACCACAAAATTTCATATAATTTACCATTGAAATAACCCGTTCCTATAAACTCCGATTTGGTTTCCAAAAACTTCGCCATGTAACTATCAAAATCCTTTAACAAGGTGCCATAAACGAATAAATAGTTGTGATTTACCGACATCTAATTCCTTAAACAAATCGATTCAAATCCATATCATTAATAGCACCATGACTTTCGTGTGCCACTGCCGTTCCGTTTTTTATAACCAACAATTGAGGTGATTCGTGCAAAACCTGAAACTTATGCGCTATTTCGTTTGAAATATCCCGGTAATTCAGCAAATCCAAATAATACAGATCAAGATCATTTTCTGAAAAACCATACGATTCCACAAACTGATTCATAACCATTCTACTAATGCCGCACCGTGTGGAATGTTTAAAGATAACCTGCGTTTTTGTTTTCGATTTATTTTCAATATTTTGCAATTGCCCCAATTCATTTAAAGCAATCCACGGCAATACTTTTGTTTCGTTGGGCTTGTTTGAACCACTAAATAATTTATTGAATAATCCCATGTTTAATATCTTTTTTCATTCCCTCGAATCCCCATAGCTATACGGGAGGGAATCTTATTAACTTTTTTAATTCCTTCTTAGAGGAAACATTTTTTTTGTCGTTCCTGCAAAAGTAGGAATCCACAATTATAACTACTAAGTCGAAACCAATTTAAAATCTTACAACTGACTAAAAGTCATAATATTGTTAGTCTAAACAGTCATTTTGTCCTTAAAATCGCACTGGTAAGATTATTGACTTAAATTGATTATAAAAGTAAAACAATAAAATAGATTCCCTCCCGTATAGCTATGGGGATTCGAGAGAATAACAAAAAATACAGATATGAACTTAAATAATTATACAACAAAATCGCAAGAAGCCATACAGCAAGCGCAACAAATTGCGCAAGGCTATGGGCATCAACAAATTGAAAACGAACACCTTTTTAAAGGTATTTTTGAGGTTGACGAGAACGTATTACCATTCATTTTAAAAAAATTGAATGTAAACATTAACATCCTTGAACAGGCTTTGGACAAACAAATTGAAAGTTTCTCTAAAGTAACTGGAGGCGAATTGATGCTATCTCGTGAAGCTAATAAAACGCTGAACGAAGCATCCATCATCGCTAAAAAAATGAAGGATGACTATGTATCGATTGAGCATTTAATCATTGCTGTTTTTAAATCGAACAGTAAAATAGCACAAATGCTCAAAGACCAAGGTGTTACCGAAAAGGCACTAAATGCCAGCATCAATGAATTGCGAAAGGGCGAAAACGTAACTTCCCAAAGCCAGGAAGAAACATACAACTCCTTAAATAAATATGCCAAAAACTTGAACCAATTGGCTAAAGATGGCAAATTGGATCCTGTGATTGGACGTGATGAGGAAATACGACGCATCCTTCAAATTCTATCACGTAGAACCAAAAACAACCCCATTCTTGTCGGTGAGCCAGGGACTGGTAAAACAGCCATTGCCGAAGGATTGGCGCACCGGATTATAGATGGCGACATCCCTGAAAACCTAAAAGACAAACAAATTTTCGCATTGGATATGGGTGCATTGATTGCGGGCGCTAAATATAAAGGCGAATTTGAAGAACGCTTAAAAGCCGTTATTAAAGAAGTGACCACTAGCGAAGGTGATATTGTACTTTTTATTGACGAGATACACACTTTGGTCGGTGCTGGTGGCGGACAAGGTGCCATGGATGCTGCCAATATTTTAAAACCAGCTTTGGCAAGAGGCGAATTGCGCGCTATTGGTGCCACCACTTTAGATGAGTATCAAAAATATTTTGAGAAAGACAAAGCATTGGAACGTCGTTTTCAAAAAGTGATGGTTGATGAACCAGATACCGAGAGTGCTATTTCGATTCTGCGAGGTATCAAGGAAAAGTATGAAACCCATCATAAAGTACGTATTAAAGATGAAGCGATTATTGGCGCGGTAGAATTATCGCAACGTTATATTACCAATCGTTTTCTGCCTGATAAAGCCATCGATTTAATGGATGAAGCCGCCTCAAAACTGCGGATGGAAATCAATTCCAAACCTGAAGAATTGGATGTTTTGGATAGAAAAGTGATGCAACTGGAAATTGAAATCGAGGCCATTAAACGCGAAAAAGATGAATCAAAATTAAAAACCTTGCGTTCCGATTTGGCAAACCTAAAAGAGCAACGCAACGATTTGAATGCCAAATGGAAAAGTGAAAAAGAGGTGGTTGAAAACATTCAAAACACAAAATTAAGCATTGAGAATTTCAAGTTAGAGGCAGAACGTGCAGAACGTGATGGCGATTATGGTAAAGTTGCCGAATTGCGTTATGGAAAAATCAAGGAAGCACATGAACAACTGGAGGTTTTTCAAAAGCAATTAGATGCACAATCTGAAAACTCGATGATCAAAGAGGAAGTGACTTATGACGATATTGCCGAAGTTGTGGCTAAATGGACGGGGATTCCGGTAACCAAAATGATCCAAAGTGAACGCGAAAAATTGTTGAAACTCGAAGCTGAATTGCACAAAAGGGTTGTTGGACAGGAAGAAGCCATTATTGCGGTGAGCGATGCGGTTAGACGTAGTCGTGCAGGTTTACAAAACCCAAAAAAACCCATTGGAACGTTCCTTTTTTTGGGAACCACAGGCGTTGGTAAAACGGAGCTTGCAAAAGCTTTGGCAGAATATTTATTTGATGATGAAAACGCCATGACCCGTATTGATATGAGTGAATACCAAGAGCGGCATGCCGTAAGCAGATTGGTTGGTGCGCCTCCAGGATATATTGGCTATGATGAAGGTGGTCAATTAACCGAAGCGGTACGCAGGAAACCCTACTCTGTGGTACTTTTGGATGAAATTGAAAAAGCACATCCAGACACCTTTAATATTCTATTGCAAGTTCTGGACGAAGGTCATTTAACCGACAACAAAGGACGTGTAGCCGATTTTAAAAATACCATAATCATCATGACTTCCAATATAGGAAGCCAGATCATACAAGAGCGTTTCGAAGCAACAAAAGATATAGATTCGGCTATAGAAGTCGCAAAAATAGATGTTTTGGCACTTTTAAAACAGAGCGTGAGACCTGAGTTTTTGAACCGTATAGACGATACCATCATGTTTACGCCCTTAAGCAAAAAGGATATCACTGCCATTGTTGGTTTACAAATAAAAAACCTGATAAAAATGCTGGCAAAACAAAGTATCACTTTTGACGCCACACCAGAAGCTATTCAATATTTAGCAAATAAAGGTTATAATCCTGAATATGGTGCCCGACCGGTAAAGCGTGTGATCCAAAAAGAGGTTTTAAATGCTTTAAGTAAGGAAATATTGGCTGGAAAAGTAACTACGGACAGTATTATTTTATTGGATGCCTTTGATGATGAACTGGTATTTAGAAACCAAAGCGATTTGGTAGCAGAAAATAATTAATCGTTTTAGGCTTTCTTTACAATCTTTAATAATTTAATCCAACCAACGGAGGTTTTTATAAACATTCGTTGGTTTGTTTTTTTAATTTGTGTAAATTAGACCAACATCATTCAATTTAAATATAACTTTAAAAGGTTTTTGGGACATTACAATATCCAATTAATAAGTGCATCTTCTTCTTTAAAAAAAGTTATATGAGTCTCTCCCAAGTGTTTAATGAACAAAATTATTAATTTAAAAATAAGTTATGGGTATTATAAAATATTTGAATGAAACAGACACAGAACTATTCATTTTCCCCAATTTCATCATAAACCAAATAAAGGAAGGCGCCATTATAGATACTCAACACAATGACAAATTGAATCACATTATTTATAGTCATTTTAAGAATAGAGACATGGTTTACATTTCCAACCGTGTAAAATCCTATACCGTAAATCCTTTGATCTATAATGAAACCGAAAAAATTCCAAACCTGCTAGCCATCGCAATGATTCCAGAAACCGATATGATGCGGAAAAATGCAGAATATGAAAGAGAATTTTTTAACAAGCCCTACGAAATTTTTAAAACTTTGAGTGAAGCTATCTTTTGGGCGCATAAATTGCTTGTTGAAAACAAAGTTATAACCTCCAGCGAATAACATCTTGCTAAATTATTTAATGATTTATCTAAATTAATTCCATGTGGTGAACTCATCTTGACTTTTTCTATTTCCTAAAAAATGGCTGAAATTCGCCCATATCTCGTCTATTTTCTTATGCGTAACGATGCTATGCCTCTCAAAAATAGTCTCATCTGAACATCCCGATATATCGGGATTCGGTTAAAAACAAAAAGTCAAGATGAGTTCAGTTAGTTCTATTCAAGCTACAACCAACTTTTGTAATGTACTTTTCCACTAATTAACACCCCAAGATAATTTTCATCTTTACAATTTCAATCATCCAACACTGAATAAGTTAATAAGTTCGTTAATAAAACGTAATGGGAATTCGATAAACGGTCAATTTATATCGGTCTAAACACCTAATTTAGCAGTGTTGTAAGTCCCCAAAACTGTACAAAAAAACTTAATATAAAATCCGACTTGTAAATAAAAAACATGTCATAAAACCTACTTATTATTATGGATATATCCAAATATATTGACTACACGTTATTAAAAGCCACTGCCACAGAACGCGACATTATTCAGCTTTGCGATGAAGCCATACAAAATAATTTTCATGCGGTTTGCCTTAACAGTGCCTATGTTGCACTAGCAAAACAATTGTTGGAAAATACAGAAGTTAAGGTATGTACGGTTGTTGGATTTCCATTGGGCGCCATGTCTACGGCAGCTAAGGTTTTTGAAGCAAAAAAAGCTATTGATGACGGTGCGGACGGTATAGAGATGGTTATCAATTTAGGATATCTTAAAAGCAAAAACCATGTTTTGGTTTTAAAGGATATTTTGGATGTTAAGTTTGCCATAGGAGACGCACCTTTAAAAGTGATATTGGAAATTTCGGAATTGAACAAAAATGAAGTGATAAAAGCATGTGATATTTGTTTGGACGCTGAGGTAGATTATATTAAAACCTCTAGTGGATTCTCAAAAAAAGGAGCCACCTTCACTGCTATAAAAATTATGAGAAAAACCATAAGGGATGCTGCTAAAATTGTTGCTTATGGTGATATTGAGGATTTTGAAACCGCCATTAAATACTTGGAAGTCGGCGCCGATTGTATTGGAACTTCTGTAAACTTAATCTCAGGAAACAAAACACTACAAAGCAGAAATGCCAAGATTTACCAGAAATACTTGGAAGCCCATCAAGAAGAAAGCGTTGTTGAAACGGAAACTATTGACATTGGTTTGTAATCCTCAAAAAAAATAATTACATCCCAAGGGACTTCATGTTTAGATTGTGAAACTTAAACGCTCGAAGTCCCTGTTTTTATAATTCCTAAGGACAAAAAATCAAAGAATTGTTAATACCTTTGTCATGCACGCCTTTCATTTCATTCAGAACGTATTGAGTTAGATTGATGTGCCGTAAATTCAAACTGCATCATGAAACCTTTAAGTAGTTATATAGACCATACCCTTTTAAAAGCGACGGCCACAAAAAGCGATATTGTGCAACTTTGCAACGAAGCAAAGCACTATCAATTCCATTCCGTTTGTGTGAATTCCTGCTATGTAACATGGGCTAAAGATCAGTTAAAAAACAGTAACGTAAAAGTCTGCTGTGTTATTGGGTTTCCTTTAGGTGCCATGAGTACCGCATCCAAAGTGGCCGAAACAAAACAAGCGTTAGTTGATGGAGCTGATGAAATTGATATGGTATTGAATGTTGGCTTATTGAAAAGCGGCGATTTCGATGCCGTTTTAAAAGATATGGAATCAGTAAAAAAATGCATGCCTCATCTTATTTTAAAAGTCATTTTAGAAACGTGCTATCTTGAAGAACTGGAAATAATCAAAGCCAGCGAATTGGCTATACAAAGTGCTGCCGATTTTATTAAAACCTCCACTGGTTTTGGTTCCCGTGGCGCTACGGTCCAGGATGTTGAAATCATGAAAAAAGCAGCCAAGGGACAAGCTAAAATAAAAGCCTCCGGAGGCATCAAGGACTATCAAACAGCCTTGGAATATATCAACCTAGGTGTTGAACGTTTGGGAACATCCTCAGGAATTGCAATCCTTACAGGAGAAGCCTCAACCGAAAACAATTATTAATGCGAATCAAGAGTTAAAATGTTGCAACTATTTAGCCGAGGGAAAATTGGATTACGCGCTTGACTTAGGGGCGTTACCCCTGTAGTCTTAGTAGTTGCAAAATGAGCCATGATGATGAATTAGGGGCTTTAGCCCTGACATCTTTGATAAAATTATTGTGTACGTGTTTGCCATGTTTATTGAATTTCAGGGCTATGTATTTTTTGTTCATTATCGTGTTATTTTATGAAGATAACAGGGCTACGTCCCTTTTATTTAATTAACGTTTGTATCTACGACGATTTAGGGCTAACGCCCCTAATATTGTCTTATAAATCGTAATGGGTTTTAATCTTTTCAACAATTGATTCGCATTATTAAATAATGTTAGATACATACTTTCAACTTTTAACCTCTAACTTTTTACTTTTTACTTAAACCAATGAGCGTACATATTGAAGCTAAAAAAGGGGACATTGCAGAAACTATTCTACTACCGGGAGACCCACTGCGCGCCAAATGGATAGCCGAAACATTTTTTGAAAACCCTGTTTGTTTTAACCAAGTGCGGGGTATGTTGGGTTATACCGGAACGTACAACAACAAACGTATATCGGTTATGGGCACAGGCATGGGCGTACCGTCCATTTCCATTTATGCGCATGAATTGATTACTGAATATGGCGTAAAAAACCTGATCCGTGTTGGAAGCGCCGGTTCTTATCAGGTGCATATTAAAATTAGGGATATTGTATTGGCTATGGCAGCATCATCCAACTCTGGGGTCAACGAGCTTCGTTTTGGTGGTGCAGATTATGCGCCTACAGCAAATTTTGAACTGTTTCAAAAAGCGGTTGAGGCTGCAAAAACCAAAAATATCGCTATAAAAGCGGGGAATGTTTTTACTTCGGATGAGTTTTATGCGGACGATTTTGAGTCCTATAAAAAATGGTCGAAGTTCGGCGTGCTTTGTGTTGAAATGGAGTCGGCCGGATTATATACCGTCGCCGCTAAACACAATGTAAATGCATTGAGCATTTTAACCATTTCGGATTCTTTGGTCACTGGAGAACGGACCAGCACCAAAGAACGTGAAACGACATTTAAGGATATGATTGAAATTGCGCTAGAGTTAGCATAATCTTATGGAACGCATTTATCCACCTCTCTGTAAGCGCTTATGGAAGCAAAAGAATTGAAGTCGGTATTTAATTGACCGTTATATTTTTTAATTCTATTTTAGACAATAAGTCTAATTCGTTGTTTTCAAATAACGTGTCCAAATCGTTTAAATTCGCTTCACCAGCCTTAGGTTTGAAATTATTATAATCCACAAACCGAATATTATTTACAAAGCGTTCATTGTACGCTTCACGAAATCGCATTCCCAAACCGTCATCTTCAGCATAAGAATATGCCATATAATCCACTTTAAAACTAGTGGTATTCACCCAATATAAAAAAACATCATCAAAATCCTCCCCTCCTCCTTTTTCATTAAAGGTTACCTCAATCTTATGATACGCTTGGTCATTTATTTTGACCAATGCTATGTATTTTTTATTTACCGCAGCAGCATTCAAACCAAATGGCAGCACTGAAAAATAATGGACCGAATTTACTGAAGACGCATATTTAACCGCCATGCTATCGGGAATTTCTACAAGCTCATCATTTACATATCTTTGGAAACCGGAATTGCTCAATACATCCTTGATTGTTATGGAATCGTGAAATGTTCGTTCATAACGAAATTTACCTTGTTTGCGAATGGCTGTGTAATGTTTATCCCTAAAATCGAAATCAATAGTTGAATTCTTTAAATGCGCACCGCCTGAGACCTCAATCGATTTATTAATAATTTGGTTAGCATCTAACTTAGATTCGTTTTTACAACTATAAAAACTAAAAGAAAGCAATACTAAAATAAACAGGTTTTTCATAAGAAATATTTTTAAGAATCTGTCGCAAAGTTACCGACTTCCATGACAAGTGTATTAGAATCCATATCTTTAGTGTTGGACACGAATTGCACGAATTGGTACGAATAAATGGGTTTAACCCATTTAAATTCGTGTAATCATTTTTCAAAAATAATCAGATGAACATAAAAATCTAAAGATTTTTCAAAAATTAGTGAAAATTAGTGAAATTCGTGGCTTAATATTTTTAATGCGTTGGTTTCTATCGACTTTTTTACCAAATACCCATAAAACTATCTTAAGCTCAATGTTTGATATTGAAAAAGTTTAAATGAGTTCATTAAACCTAATCATGTTTCCTGTAAACTTTTGGGACAAAACATTAATTGCAGATTCTTTTAATTGAAGCACCCTGGGATAACCACCCGTAGTTTGGCAATCGCGCATTAAAATTATGAGTTTCCCCGATGGTGTTAACTGAACCGTACCCGGAAGTACAGCGGAGGTAATAATAGGCTCTAAACTATTCTCCAAAGATTCGGATAGTTGATATGCCATTCTATTATTGTCTTTCGAAATGGTGAAATGAGTTTCAAGCAATAATTCCTGTTGATTCTTTTGCAACAAATCAAATTCAGGCCCTTTAAAAACATCGATTTTATTTATTGAAAAATGTTCTTTATTAACTTTAATGGAAGCATTTTTATTATCTATAAATAAATTAGATTCATTAATCTTTAATTCGTCATTTTTAGAAAGATTAAATAGCGTCGTAATACCTTTATACATACTTTGGCTACCCATGATGGTCTCCGTATTAAACCCACCTAAAACCGCTAAATAGCATCGAAATCCACTGTTTAATTTACCAAAAGACAGCACATCTCCAGATTGTATTTTAATGTTTTTATTGAGCAGAATTGGGTTTTCATCCAACTTAGGCGACATATCAGCACCCGAAATACAGATGTAAGTATCAACATGAAATTGAAGTTTTGCACCCGTCATGGCCATTTCAATAACCGCTGCATTTTCACTGTTTCCAAGGATATGGTTCGCTAAACCTGCGGAATATGCATCCATTACCCCGGAATACGGCACGCCATATTGCTGGAACCCTTTACGCCCAAAATCTTGAATGGTGGAATAAAATCCGGGACCCAACACTTTAATCACTGGACACCTCACTTTCTATTTCATATACGCCAGCTTCAACTAATCTTTTAATGTTTTTATATTCATCAATGGATATAGGTTTGAAGCTAATCTTATCGCCCGATTTTGCAAAACAAGGTGGATCGTTATAGGGGTTAAAAAATTCAATGGGTGAGTTCCCTATAATGTTCCAACCTCCTGGGCTTTCTGATGGATACACCCCTGTTTGATTGCCCCCAATGGCCACCGCTCCTTTTTCAATTTGTAATTGCGGGGTCGATTTTCGAGGTACATAAATCGATTCATCCAAACCTCCTAAATATAAAAATCCGGGTAAAAAACCTATAAAATAAACCATATAAATTACTTGGGAATGTCGCTCAATAATCACTTCCTTTGAAAGGTTTTTTTCTTTGGAAACCATTTCTAGATCAATACCAAAAACCGCATCGTAGCATACAGGGATTTTCCACAGAACTGACACACTGTCATTGTTCAAATTGGATGATAAATAGATGTTTTCAAGCCGATGGACTTCATTTTTGAAATTCCTACAAAACGAATCATAAGTAATTAACAACGAGTTGTATGCAGACTTTAAATAAACATTAGATCTAATATTATTTTCTTTAATACCCTTTTTAAACCGGATGATGTCCTTTAGGATTTTTTCGTCGATAACCGCTGGCCATTCCACTAAAATAGAACGTTCACCAAACGGTTTGTATGTAATATTGAAGGCCATTGATCCTATAGTATTTTAATGCCTTGGGTCCCTAGATTCCAGCGGAGTTTTTTTATTAATTCTGCTGCTTTCATATTATCGCCATGCACACAAAATGTTTCAGCCTCTATGGGCACTTCTGTCCCTGTAATTGTTTTTACTTTACGCTTATCAATCATAAATAAAACATGTTCAAACATAGCATCTGAATCGTGTATTAAAGCATCCTTTTTACTCCGCGATACCAAAGTTAAATCGTCGTTGTAATTTCTATCCGCAAAAGCTTCATAAGTAATAGGTATATTGTTTTGAAGTGCCAAGGTTTCAATAACCGACTTATAGGGTACATAAAGTTTGGTTGGCAACGCCATACTTTTCATCACTTCAATAATGGTAGTCGCAATTTTAGTGTCCGTTATCGCCATATTATATAGCGCACCATGTGGTTTTACATGATGGAGCAGTGCATTCTCTTCGTTTAGAATAGTAACCAAATTGTTTATTTGCTCTTTGATGGAAGTATATAGCGCTGCACAAGGCATTTCCATGGGTTTTCTGCCAAAATTTTCAACATCTGGAAATGAGGGGTGCGCGCCAATCTTAACGCGGTGTTGCTTCGCCAATTTAACCACCTTACGCATGGTTTTGGCATCACCTGCATGTCCGCCACAAGCAATGTTGCACGACGATACATACGGTATTAACCGCGATTCGTTGCCAATGCCTTCACCTACATCTACATTAATATCTACTGAAAAATGAACCATTAAATCAAATTTGGATTTAATACATTATTAACTGCCATCAAAAACAGCAACATAGGTATCCCTAAGATAAGGAATGCTGCAATATTTTGGACTAAATTATTTTTTTATATATTCTTAAATATTATTGTCCGACTAAAGATAAAAGACCGCTTCACTGATAGAATATAGAAAATAGACATGATTCCAATTAACTGAAAAACAGTATTAAATATAGTAATGTTTTTTCAAAAAAAATATTTTTAAAAAAACCAAGCAGACCACCAGATTAATGTTTTAAACCCGTTTTTATTTTATAGCTGTTTTAACAACGCTTCAACCGCTGTTTTTAATTGGGTGTCTTTACCTTTTGCTTTATCATCGGGATTGTTACTAACTAAAATATCGGGAACTGCTGGTACAAAATCCATATTGGTTTTTGTTTCTTTCACATACCAGCCTCTAAAAGGCATTCTAACTGCCGATCCATCGATTAACTTAGCTGAACCCGTTGAAATAACGGCACCAAAGGTAGGTTCTCCCACAAGAGTCCCTATGCCTAAAGCCTTATAAGCATGAGAAAATATTTCAGCATTCGAATAACTGGTATGGTTGCTAAGTGCTATAGATGGCTTCGTCCATGACGCAAAAGGCAAACGTTCACTAAATGGATAGTGATTGATAAATTCAGTGTGTTCTTTTTCTAAATTGCTCGCGGCTCCTCTAGGTATTGTATAGGCGTGTTGTTTTACACTAAGTACCGCCATTAAATAATCAGTAGTCCATCCACCTCCATTAAACCGAACATCAATAACCAGACCTTCTTTCCCTAAACCTGCCGCTGTTAATTCGCGTTCAAAATTTTCGAAACTTTGCCAATCCATACCCTGTATATGGATATAACCTAATCTTCCATTGGAATATTTCTCTGTTAAACGCTTTTGTTCTTTTACCCAAGCATTATAGTTTTCCACGCGGTTATTAGAATCGGGCCTAATAACAACTTCCATATTTGTACCCCCTCGTTTAACGTCTAAATATATTTTTTCGTTGGCAGTTCCTTCCAGTAAACTATAAAAATTCAGGTTTTTGGTAAGTTTGGTTCCGTTAACCGAAGTAATAACATCGCCAACTTTAATCGTGCTTACCCCTTTATCAGCAGGCATATTCGCTACAACCGCAGTAACTTCAACACCGTTATTGTTTGGCTTTACTTCAATGCCAAGTAAACCAGTGGTTTCTTTCTGTAAATCTTCACGATCCTCACCTATACTGAAACCCATGTGGCTAGCGTTAATTTGACCCAGCATCCAATTGAATATGTTTTGGAAATCGGTTCTAGTTGACGCTTTCATGGCCAATGGCTTGTATTTTTTCTTTAAAGCTTGCCAGTCTTGACCATGAAAATTTGGGTCGTAAAATCCATCGTTAATCGCTTTCCAAGCTTCTTCAAAAATTTGATTGGACTCTTCAAAATAATCCACATCCATTTTTGCACTAACAGGTAAGGATTCTACCTTATCGGATGATAAATTAAGACTTGATAAACTTCCCGTACCGGTAGTCATAATAAATTTTGTGCCTTTTTTATCGGCAACAATATTGGAAGGTTTGGTGTTTTTTGAGGTAATCTCCTTTTTGTCTTTTCCATCCCATCCAATTTTAAACAAATCTGCTTCATAGTCCGCATCACCCCTCGTACCATTACCAGTGGTATAATAAATGGTTTTTCCATCTTTAGATATGAACACCGCATATTCACTACCAAAAAATGAGGTTACCTGAACTTGTCGCTCATAAATATTTTCAAAATCTATGGTAATATCTTTTTCGGGTTCTTTTGATTTACTGTCTTTTTTATCTTTATCAGCATCCTTCTTTTTGTCATCTTTATCGGCTTTGTTTTCCTCTTCTTACCAATCTTGGGGTGTTTTTTCCCAATCCGATTTGTTCAACCACGTAAACCAAACATCATAATCGCCATTATTTCTATTGGATGTAAAAACCAATTTCTTCCCATCGGCACTCCAAATAGGGCTTCTATCTGCTTTAGGATGCATCGATATGTTGACTGGTTTTTGAGAATTATCTGCTTTATGGATATAGACTTCATCATTAAAATCCAAATCGCTTAAACTGTACGCCAGCCATTTGGAATCGGGCGACCAAGAAACCCCACCTGGAGTGTCCCAACCATCCAATAAGACTGTTTCGTTTGATAATTTTCCGTTGGCATCAATTTTAGAAACGATCAATTGCCCTTTACCTCTTTTGTAAACAATTGATTTTCCGTTAGGGGAAATTATCGGGTCTGATTCGCCCTCTTTGGCACTGGTTAATCGAACCACTTTATACTTTAAGGTTTTTAATAAATCTGATTCTTTTGGGTCATCAGACTTTAAAAGATACAAATCGTTTTGACCGTCCCTATCCGAAACAAAAACCAATGTACTATCATTCAACCATGTTGGCATTCTATCTCGGTATGCAGATTTTGAAACATTGACTGTTTTTTTAACATCTTTATCTGTAGATCTTAAAAACAATTCGCCCCTAATAACCAGTGCAGTTTGCTTTCCGTTGGGCGATAATGCCACTTCTTCAATTTGATTGGTATATGTTTTATGCTCAATGGGATCGAATCTATAATCTGAACCGATATTCAATTTTACTTCTTTAGGCGTATTGGATGATGCATTTAAAACAAATAATTTATCACCTTGCACCATCGCCATATCTTTACCATTGGCACTAACGCTGAATGAAAAGATACCCATATCTTTAAAAGAAGTCACAGCTTCTATTTGCCCTACTTTTTGTCCGTTGGCATCAATCTTTAACTTGTGAATATTATATTTTCCACTTTGTGAAGACTGAAAATAAATGGTAGCATCATCGCCCCAATGCGGATAAAAGTCGTTACCATCATAAGTTGTTAATTGCATGTAGGAGTCTTTAGCAATATTATATAACCAAATATCCCTGTTAGCAGATCCACGGTACGCTTCTCTGGTAATTCTACAATACCCTTTAACAAAAGCAATAAATTTTCCGTTTGGCGATAATTTTGCATCAAAACCTAATGAATTCATTAACCGTGATGGCGTACCACCTTGGTCGCTAACACTATGTATTTCATATTCTCTTTCCACTTGTGCAAAATCCCGTCTTGTTTGAAATATAATGGTGTCATCTTTAGTGTAATCTGTTATATAATCGTTTGTTGAGTGATACGTGATACGTTTTGGTAATCCACCATTTGCTGAAACCATATAAATATCGCTGTTACCGTATCTGTCGCTCTCAAAAGCGATGGAAGCACCATCATGGCTCCACATAGGATTGGTGTCATGGGCTTCATGAACGGTGAGACGCTTCACATTTTGACCGTCGATAGTGGACGTCCATATATCCCCTTGAAAATTAAAAGCCAATTGTTTGCCGTCCGGACTCACCGAAGGCGTATTGATCAATGGGGTTTGTGCGATACAAAATGAACTGCTAAAAAGTGCTGCTAATAAAAAGCGAATAGATAAAATTTTCATGGTAATTTTTAGTTTTTCTAAAAATAGTGCTTGCGCACAGTTTCAGTAACATAATTGAAGCTGTTTAACATAAAATTAAGATTGTTTAATAGTCGTAGAATTAAGTGCATAAATAGCAAAGCTCCCCAACCAATGCCCACCTTCGTAACTGTCTTCAAAAATACTGGGCAACGAATAATTGATATGTTGATTTGCTATATTTTTTAAATGCTCGTATTCTGGAAGTCCTTCTGCTATTTTATTTAAGCTCCACGCTCGTGAAAAATTTACACCGTCCAAATGCACCAAACTGCCATCTTTTCTATCGGATACCTTTCCTGTTTCCAAAATAAAGCTTTTATTTTTTAATTGAGGCAAAAATGTGTCCAACCATGGTTTAAATTCATCCGTTGGCAATACCCGTTTCATCAACGCCGCTTCTTCCAAACAAGGCGATAAAAAATCGGTGCCACCGGGTTCCCAAGTCATGGGACAGTTGGTATCTGATCCATAAAAATCTTTGGCGCGCTGTTCAATGAGGGTTTTTAAAGTAGTATTATTTACCGTATGGGCATAATCCCAAGCAAAGCTTAACCCGAATGCTGTATTGGGGTGTTCGCCCACTCTAATGGGGTAATTTAATTTTGGCAGAAAATCGATATACTTTCCAATAATCAAATCGGTTAAGGGTTGTAGATTGTTTTCTAACTCTCTTGCGGTTTCATTGTCCCAAGTATGCAATTCCTCTGCGAGTTTTAACAACCATGCCCAACCATAAGTGCGTTCATACGATTTGTTGTGTACGCCCAGAAAATATGCCACTTCGGTTTTTATGTTTTCCTTGGAAATATTTTGAAGTAGTTTTTGTTTGATGGCTTCTGCATGATCCAAATCTGGAAACTGCTTTAACAAGCTTACCAAGCTCCAATGCCCATGTACCGATGAATGCCAATCGAAACACCCATAAAACGCGGGGTGCAATGTTTTTGGCGACTTCAAATCAGTATCCCCACCCAAGGTTTGGGACAACCTGTTTGGGTATTCTATATTCATACAATGCAATGGCAATTGCGCTAAACGGTTGGCCTGTTCCAAGTTTAGAACAGGTGTTTTTTCTTTTTGAACTTCTGGCATGTGTTCTGTTTCTTTTTGCTTTTCGGAATTGTTACAGTTAAAAATGAAAAGTGATAGCAGTAAAATGAGTGGTTTTTTCATTGAATGGTTTAAACTTTTTTTAAAAAGACAAAAGGGTTGCCAATATTTGCGTTACCACACGTAAAATATACTAAACAACCCCTTATGTACACAGTACTTGACAAAGATACGATAGAATTGGAAATTATCCCATACATACCATTACCAAAAAGAAGGTTTCCCGCAAGGGTTCCACTAGTTGAGATTGTCAACGTAATTCTTTACAAGCTAAAACAGGCGTTCCATGACATCAATTGCCTAAGCAGATATTTTTTGGTGAAAAACCATTGAGCTGGGAGGCGGTCTTATTATCATTATAGAAAATGGTGCGCCAATGGCGTTTGGAAGACCTGCTGGATAGGTATTTTAAATAGGCACAAAGCAAAATTAGACCTTTTGAGGCAACAGATAAGTAAATTTATCAAGCGATATTGTTGACAATTAAATTGGATTGGAAACTGAAAATTTGAAAATATGGATTGTCCCGCTTGGAATCAATCGCAAAGTTTTGCGTTTCCAATATTCAGCCGAAACTTGTCGGTTTGCTAAATTTTAGATGCCAATAACAGGTTTTGGGCAATTCTAAATTCAGCCTTTTTTTGCACGTTTTTGTAGTTCCGAAAGAGTGATCAATTCCGATATTTTTTTAGGTTTAATTTCAAATTCGCTTTTTTTTTCATTTTTAAAAATCTAAAAACTCGAATTTACTCTTCTATTTTCTTTGTTTTCAATGCTTCTTCAACGGATGTTTTAATAAATTTTGTAATGTTAGGGTGAGGCAATAGTGTTTTACCGCTCCATTTATAATTCAATCCTTCCAACCTTTTTACATACCCAGCTTCAATGCCACCTTGCGATAGTAATAGTGGAACAACAATTACTTCTCCATCTTTTCCAGATTGGGAAACGAGGGTTCTAAGTTGTTCTTTGGCTTGTTCATAAATAGCAGGATTTGCATCATCACGAACTGTAAGCCCAAATATTTGCTTAAACTTATTCCCTTTTTCCGATTGCATTGTTCGTATTTGGTCAGCAAGATTGTCAATTGTTTTTACCCAATTTTTGTTATCATTTTCGTCATTAGGGCCGTGAGCAACAATAAGTATTGTTTCATTTATTGGATTTGTACTTAATTCGGATATGCGGTCATAAATAATCTCTGCTACAAGTGGATGAGCATCTAATGGGTTTGTTAAAATTATTTTTGATTTAAAATGGAGGGGTTTCAATTCCATTTTTTCTTCGGCGTTTATCATTGAATGCGAGGCTTCCATTGGCATAGAAGCCATGGAATTATGCTTATCCTCTTTTTTCATTGTGCTATGGTTCCCTTTCTTCTCCATATTCCCACTGCCATGGTGCATCATTATCATTGGCGGATCGGCCAATGTGTCCCGTAGTCCCAATAGATATTCATTTTGTCGGATGATTGGGCTGTATGATGAAATAAACAATGGAACAACAGCTATGGTTGTAACTCCTTTGCTTTCCAGTTTGTCAATTCCTGCCTGCATTGTTGTTGGATTTGCCATTCCAAATGCCACTTCCACCATGTAATTTTCCCGTAAGCTTTCCGTAGCATTTTTTACTGTATCGTCCCAACTACTATGCTTCCCGCCATGGGCAAGTATTAAAACTCCAACTTTTTTTGCTTGGGCGGTAAGTGAGAGGTTTCCCGATACCATTATACCTAGGATCAAGGTAATGATTCCTGCTTTTTTCATTTTTTCCATTTTTATTGATTAACGATAATTAGAATGTTATAACACCTTCATTTGGTTGATATACATAATTGAAAGTAAAATACCTGCCTTCATCAACCGCTACTTTGGGGTTGGAAGGTGCATCTTTATAATAACTTAAAATTTCAACTTTTGCATAATTTCCATTTCTCGTTTTAAACACCAATATTTTACCCGCTATTGGGGTAATTAAATTTGCCTGTGAATCATATAGATACCAACCGTTGCCACTACCACTTGCAATGGCATAACCTGTATTGGAATCTTGTGTAAATAACGATGCATCAACATCTGTAATAGATGCCATGGTTCCATTTGCAATATATGCGGCTGCATTTCCGGTTCTTTCAGGTTCGTCTGTTGTGCCTAAGGAAACCCCTCCATTTACTATTATGGTGGTTCCCCTAAAAGCGATGTCCCATTCCGTACCACTTGTTGTTGTTTGACCAGTTGCAAAGTCAAATTTTGCAAATTGACCCGAAACAGGTTGGCCTTGTCCACCTTCTTGTGGCGCGTACAAATTTGAAATGTTTTGCGATTCTACTTCCAATAACGGCGTTGTATTGTCATCACTATTACAAGAGGTAAAACCTATAAATAATGTTACTAAAGTCACTAATTGAATTGTTTTCATTTGGTTTGTATTTAAGTATTAAAATTGAATATTAAGTTTTCCGTAAATAATTCTTCCTGGGATGTTGCTAATGTTTTGGGCATCTGTAAAGTCCAGTAAATTATCAATCCCAAAACTCATTTGATAATTTTTATAAAGTGTTTTATTAATTGCAAAATCAATAATGGTGTACCCGTCCACAAAAATGTCGTAAACGTCTAAATAGCCGTTTCCATTACTGTCCTGCAATCCGTATTTACTACGATAAGTTGCCCTAATATTGGTGTCGAGCCCCCATTTTGGGATGGCATAAAATACTTTTAGGTTCAACATGTGCCTTGAACGGTTATATAGACCGAAATAATCGCCTTTTTCAAGCTGAAATGATGGAGAGCTTGGATTTTTCCTGGCAAATACTTCTTCATTTTTAAAAGCTCTTTCAGCTTCTTTGTCCTTTGCAAATAATAATTGGTAACCCCCTGATATTTTAAGTTGTTCGCTTGACATCCAAGTATAATTAAACTCTAATCCTTGAGTGTACGCTTTATTGACATTATAATAACTGAATATATTTTGACCGTTAGTTTTATTGGCAATAATTCGAGTGTCGATTAAACCCTTGATTTTGTTTCTAAATACATTTACATTGAGGTTAAGGGTAGAAGAAAGCTTATAATCGGCACCTATATTTATACTGACCGAGTTTTCAGGGTTTAATTCACCTTCAAATTCAGAAATTGGCACAATTATATTGGCAATTTGTCCTTGGGCCTCTAATTGTGAAATTGCATTTGCTACAGCATTATAGCCTAAAACCGTATAACCTACTGTTGCATTTGTAAAATCGAAATAGAGTTGCCTAAAATCAGGGGCTTTAAAACCATATCCTACGGAGCCTTTTAAAGCTATTTTATCATTAAGTTCATAACGAAGGGCCGCTTTTGGGCTAAATTGGGATTTATATATGTTATGGGTTTCAAAACGGACCCCTAAAATAATATTTGTTTTTTCGGTTGGATTGCCATCATATTGAAAATATGTGTAAAACGAATTGAATTCCGGGTCCGTTGTGAAATCGGTCCTGTCCAATGTTTCGCGGTTAAAACCAATACCGCCTATAAAAGAATTTTCATCATTGGGATTATACATGGCCCTAATTTCTGGGCGGACCATTAGTTGATTAAAGAAATTATCGCTAAAACGTGTCCCATCGTTAGTGTCTAAATATTCATCAGCTTTATATCTTGTCGCATAAAACTCGAAGTAACTGTTCCATTTCCCATTATATTCATGGCTTAATTTTAAATGTGTATTCCACTCATTGATAACGCTTTCGCCTTTCAAATCTTCAGAGGAAATGTAATCCTGATTTTGAGTGTAATATCTTCCTGAAACAAAGAGGTCGGTATCATCGGAAAAATCATAGGTAACTTTTGTGTTCATTGTATAATTAGCAAAAGGCTCAACCGTATTAAGATTGTCATTTTCAATTAGGTCGTAACCATCACTGCTGTATTTATTTAAAAAGGCAATAACACCTATGTCATTTTTTTTAAAGTTAATAGCGGTACTTATATCGTTTGTGTTAAAAGTGCCCAGCCTATAATTTAAGTTGCCTTTAAAGCCGTTTTTGGGTGTTTCGGTTATAATATTGATAACACCCCCAAGCGCATCACTACCATATAAACTTGAAGAAGCGCCTTTAACAATCTCAATCTGCTTAATGTTTCCAACGGTTATCCTATTAATATCCAATGTGCCTGCAGAACGGCCAACAAGGGGAACACCATCTATAAGAATTAAAGTGTATTGCGAATCCAAACCTTGCAATTGAACGCCTTCACTGCTACCAAAATCGGGTACCGTTATCAAGCCGGTTTGTTCGTTTAAAATATCGCTTAAGCGAATGGAATTTGAACGTGAAATATCTTTTTTAGATATAATTTGAGCAGGCAAGGGCAAAGAGGATAATTGTCTTACAGTTCTTGTTGCCGTAACAATAACTTCATTGAGCGTCAGCAATTCTTCTATCATGATTATCTTATCTAAAGTTGTTGTTTTTTCAACTTTTACAATTACATTATTGATTTTTTTTTTTGATATCCCAGATGGGATATTGATAAACTGTAATTTCCAATAGGAATATCCTTAAAGAAAACAATTCCGTTTTCATCGGTTATTTTCCCATCCGCCATGCTATTGTCCGGCAAATTTATCAATGATACTGATGAAGAACCCAATGGCGTATTTGTAGTATTTAAAATAGTAGCCTTTATATTTCCTATTTCATCTTGGGCAAATAGAGTTACGTTTATAAGGGTTAAAGCAACAATTGAAATTACTTTCTTCATAGTTTTAATTTAGGATACGCTTTGAAAATTGATATCACAAAAGTATTATTTAGAATTATTCTAAACAATACCCTAGAAGCGGTATTTTAAGTCATGTAAAACAGGGAGGGGAAATACCGCAATTGAGGTAGTGAATTAAGTTTGTTGTGGTTTGATGATCCCTTTTTTTATAGCGTAGATGATCAGCTCAGAGGAGTTCCGTATTTTTAGTTTTTTGAAAATATTTTTGCGGTGGGTGCCAATGGTATGAAAACTAAGGTTTAATTTATTGGCTATGTCTTTGGTTGTATAGCTTTCGGCAATGAGGCTTATAACTTCAACCTCTCTTTCGCTTAACGAAATAGGTTGACAATGGTGGCATACAGAGCCACTTGGGCAATGGTGGGTAACATTTTCCAGAATAACATCCATCACCCTTCCGCAGAAAAACTTTTCCTCTTTCGCCGATGCATAAACAGCGTTTATTATTTCTCCTTCATCACACTCTTTTAAAAGATAGGATTTCACACCATAATCAAGGACTTTAAGTACATCTTGCTTGTTTTGATTGGTAGTCACTACAATTACATTTATTTGCGGATATTTTTTTCGGATGAATGCAATATCCTCTATGCTGAAATAGTCGGGAATAAAAAAATCGATGATGATGATGTCTGGATTTATTTTATTTAGTTTGACCAATAATTCCTTACTGTGTTTAACCTCTCCACAAATTTGAATGTCTTTCCTTTTGGACAGAAGCGATTTTAACCCTTCCCTTGTAAGTGTATGTGCATCTGCTATAAGAATTTTGGTTTTTATCATGGAATGGATTAGAAATTATTATTTAGACAGATTCTAAATTACAAAGAAACACTTTTATTCTGTTATGACAAAAGACTTGAATTAAGTATTTTGGATTAGGATTAAAAAAAAGCTATTGGTTGCGTAATGATTTTTTGTTATTTCTTTTCGAAATTTACCTATTGTCGCCTTTACAGAGTACGCCCTATGAATGTGATGGAGTTTACCTATGATTCTCTATTTGAACCCTGAGCGCAGCATAGGATTATTGCTATATAACGGTTTTGTTGGAGTGACTCTCTGACCCAAAGGCCAAAGGGAAGCTTCTATTGCTCGTGAAGTTTTTCCTTGATGGGCTGTTTTACCTTGTAAGCTTGGTCTTTCTTGAGTTTCTTCCCGCCCTGGGCGCCCCGCTTCCTGCTTGCCAGGGCCCCGTTTGCCGCCTTTTTTGTACTGCGCCCAGATCTTGTTCACGGAACGCTCGGTGATCCCGAATATCTCGCTGACCTGTTTTTTTACGCCAAATTTCTTGCGTAGATATTCTGTAACCAAAAAACCGTGTATTCTCTTGTGCCTCTTTGTTCTTGTTCTTATTTGTAATCATTTTCGTATCACAAAAAAAAACACAAAAACTAAATTATGCTCTTATCAACAAGAACAAAAATTACAAAATCGGGTAGGAGAAACGGGATTAATTCCCGTTTCGACCTCCCACACCACCGTACGTACGGTTCCGTATACGGCGGTT
>NZ_JBFVFE010000055.1:0-25351 GCF_052728615.1 Mariniflexile sp.
TCTTAATTCTTAATTCTTAATTCTTAATTCTTAATTCTTAATTCTTAATTCTTAATTCTTAATTCTTAATTCTTAATCCCGTTCGCCAAATATACTACTTCCAACCCGAACCATGTTGCTCCCACATTGTATGGCTAAGGTATAATCGCCACTCATTCCCATACTAATGGTTTCCGGTTTAAAGTTAAAGGATTTATGCAATTTTAATGCATCAAATGTGGTTTTTAACAATGTGAATTCTTTTTTTATTTGATTTTCATTTTCGGTGAAAGTCGCCATTCCCATAACACCCACAATTTGAATGTTTTTTAATTCTGAAAAGGCTTTTGATTGTAGCAAATCGGAAGCTTCAGTGGGTAACATTCCAAATTTTGATTCTTCCGAAGCTATTTTTATTTGAAGCAGACAATCAATAATTCTATCATGCTTTTTAGCTTGTTTGTTTATTTCTTTTAACAATTTAAAATTGTCAACCCCATGAATTAAGCTCACAAACGGTGCCATGTACTTTACTTTGTTGCTCTGTACATGCCCAATCATGTGCCATTTTATATCCTTTGGCATAGCCTCGTACTTTTCAACCATTTCCTGAATTTTGTTTTCACCAAAAATGCGTTGACCCGCATCATAGGCTTGCGTTAAATCTGCAACAGGTTTGGTTTTTGAAACAGTTACTAAGGTAACATGCTTTGGTATTGTGGATTTTATGTGGATTAGGTTTTGTTGTATGCTCATTTTTTTAGTTTTCAGTCGCAGTCGCAGTCGCAGTCTCATTAGTCTGAAAACTGTGACTGCGACTGTTTACTTATTTAATAAATTGCTTCGCAATTTTTTCAGCTTTTTTACTTTCAGAATAATCATAGAATCCTTCGCCAGATTTCACTCCAAGTTTACCTGCCCTAACCATATTTACCAATAACGGACAAGGCGCATATTTAGGGTTTTTAAAACCATCGTACATCACGTTTAAAATAGACAAACATACATCCAATCCAATAAAATCAGCCAATTGTAAGGGCCCCATAGGGTGTGCCATCCCTAATTTCATAACCGTATCAATTTCACCAACGCCAGCAACCCCATTGAACAAAGTTTCAATGGATTCGTTAATCATAGGCATTAAAATACGGTTGGCAACAAACCCGGGGTAATCGTTCACTTCAACAGGTGTTTTGCCTAAAGTTTCAGATAATTCCATAATGGTTTTGGTAATAGCATCACTGGTAGTGTAACCACGAATAATCTCAACCAATGGCATGATGGGAACGGGATTCATAAAATGCATCCCAATCACCTTGTCAGGTCTATTGGTTACGGCTGCAATTTGCGTAATGGAAATAGAGGAGGTGTTAGTAGCTAAAACGCAGTCTTTATCGCAAACCTCATCCAGTTGTTTGAAGATTTTTAATTTTAAATCGACGTTTTCGGTGGCAGCTTCAACTACTAAATTTACATTTTTAACACCGTCATTAATGCTGGTAAAAGTCGTAATATTTTTAAGCGTGCTTTCTTTTTGAGCATTTGTAATGGTTTCTTTGGCAACCATTCTATCCAAATTTCTAGTAATGGTAGTCACTCCATTTTTAAGTGAAACGTCACTAATATCAATAAGATGGACTTTAAATCCGCTTTGTGCAAACGTATGGGCAATCCCGTTTCCCATGGTACCCGCACCAACTACAGCAATATTGTTCATTAAAAAAGTCAAATATTAAAAGTTAAAGGTTAAAAGTAAGTGCTTCTTCGATCACCCGTCTTCGGTCATCCGTCTCCCGTCCTTCCGTCCTATTTAAAACAAGCAATAATCTGCGTAGCCACCCGCAAAGCCTCCGTCCCATCATGAAGTGTTACCTCGGGAGCCCTGTTGTTATTAATAGCATTCGCAAACGATTCCAGTTCATCCAAAATGGAATTATTGTTTGCTACATGCGGATTATCAAAATAAATTTGTTTTTTCTCGCCTTCAGCATTTTGAAGCACCATATCAAAATCACCTAGACTTTCCGGGGCATCTTTCATTTTTACCACTTCGCACTTCTTATCTAAAAAATCAACAGAAATGTAAGCATCCTTTTGAAAAAACCTTGCTTTACGCATTTTTTTAAGCGAAATCCTACTAGCTGTTAAATTTGCTACACATCCGTTTTCAAACTCAATACGTGCATTGGCAATATCGGGCGAATTGCTAATTACAGCAACCCCACTCGCACTAATATTTTTTACTTTGGACTTTACGACACTTAAAATAATATCGATATCATGAATCATTAAATCCAATACCACGGGCACGTCGGTACCACGCGGATTGAATTCCGCCAACCGGTGCGATTCTATAAACATGGGACTCTTAATCTCGTCCTTTACAGCCAAATACGCTGGGTTAAAACGCTCCACATGGCCCACTTGCCCACGCAAATTGTGTTCCGCCAAAAGTTCCCGAATGTGCTCCGCCTCTTCAACGGTATTCGTTATGGGCTTTTCAATAAAAATATGTTTACCCTTAGCAATCGCCTGTTTTGCGCACTCGTAATGGGATAGCGTGGGGGTAACAATATCCACCACATCCACCGCATCAATAAGGGCATCAATCGAATCAAAGAATTTATAACCAAATTCCGCCTCCACTTTTTTACCACTTGCGGTATCGGCATCATAAAAACCAACAAGTTCGTATTTTTCAGATTGTTTAAGAAGTCTTAAATGAATTTTACCAAGGTGGCCAGCACCAAGTACACCAGCTTTTAGCATCATATATTACGTTTTTAACAAAAATAAGATATTTAACACACGAATTTAAGTATTCCGCACGAAATTTTCGTTAAAAATTATTTGGGCGTTCCCCTTCGGGTCGGGCTTTTCGCGCTACACGGTAGCTTGCTTCAATCCCTAACGCGGGTCTATTTGCCAAATACATGCTTTCTTCTATGTTTTCGGTCTATTTATAAAAAACTCAACAATTATTTTTTCAACTAAATTCCAAAAATGATGACATTAAAACAACCTAAAATTAATTCCTATTTAAACTTTTTAAGCTAAAAATGTTTGACTAATTTTAGCCATACAAACCACACCAACTTTGAAAGACACTTTTAAGCATAAAGGATTACGCCAACAATTAGTTAACATCTTAAAAAACAAAGGCATAATAGATGATGCCGTTTTAAATGCCATTGGTGCCGTACCACGGCATTTGTTTATGGATTCCGGGTTTTTAGACCATGCCTACCAAGATAAAGCGTTCCCTATTGCGGCAGACCAAACCATCTCGCAACCTTACACCGTGGCATTCCAAACCGAACTGCTACAAGTAAAAAAAGAAGACAAAATTCTGGAAATAGGCACTGGTAGTGGTTACCAAACAGCTGTTTTATGCCAATTGGGCGCTAAAGTGTACAGTATAGAACGCCAGCAAGAACTGTTTAAAAAAACAAGTAAGTTTTTGCCCCAATTAGGGTATCGTGCAAAAAAACTCATTTTTGGCGATGGTTACAAAGGCTTAAAAGAAGAAGCACCTTTTGATAGTATTATAGTAACCGCTGGTGCGCCGTTTGTGCCGAAACCCTTGTTAAGTCAGTTGAAAACAGGAGGCAGATTGGTAATTCCTGTGGGCGACGATGTGCAAATTATGACTCTTTTTATTCGAAATGGCGATAAGGAATTTGAACAGCACGAGTTTGGCGAATTCAGGTTTGTACCACTTTTGGAAGATAAAAATTAAGTTCCAAAGTTCAAAGTTTCAGGTTTCATCCGTTTTCGGTCACACCTCACCCGTCTTCGGTCATTGGTCACCCGTCTTCGGTCATTGGTCACCCGTCATCTACCCTCTATCCCCATGCGGCAAATACGATCTAGGAATCGGATTTCTGTAAGTTTCATTATCCCAAAAAATATTTATGATCCACCAGCGTTTCCCGTCGTTTAGCAATTGGATGCTGTTGATACCGCGCATAAATGGTTTTTCATCGGTTTTGCTGTAAAAGGATTCGAAGGTACTAAATACATGCGCCATATTGCCATAAGCATCCACGGTTCTGTGTATTTCGTTTTCAATAAAACCGGTATCGGTCATCCACTTTCCTGAACTTTTAATATAATCGTCAGGTTTCATATACCGTACTTGAAATTTATAATCATCATCCTTACCGGAAGTAATCAATTTCGCGTCTGGATGAAATAAAAACTTAAAAAGCGTCCAATCCCTTTTTGCGCCTTTTTCCCCGGAAATCACTTTGTACAGCGAGTTTATGGTTTGGTCTATGGTAGATACGTTTTCAGTATAATCCGTTCCCGGGTCTTTTTTAGCTTGCCCTTGCGCATGTGCAAATAAAAATATGTTTAAAACAATTAGGAGATATTTTTTCATCATTTTAAAGTGATTATTTAAAGTTTTTCTTGATTCTATCCAAATCGCGTTTACTGTCGCGGTCTTTTATGGTTTCGCGTTTATCGAACAACTTTTTACCTTTTGCCAGCGCAATATCCAATTTAGCAAAGCCCTTTTCATTAATAAACAAGCGCAACGGAATAATGGTCAGCCCCGAACTTTGCACTTCCTTTTGCAATTTTTTAAGTTCCCGTTTTGTTAAAAGCAACTTCCTTTCAGCCTTTGGTCGGTGGTTGTAATAATTGCCAAAAGCATACTCCTCAATGGTAGCATTTATTACAAAAAGCTCACCTTTTTCATTAAACTCACAAAAACTTTCAGCAATAGAAGCTTTACTGCTCCGTATCGATTTTATTTCGGTGCCCGTTAGTACAATACCAGCGGTGTACTTATCTAAAATCTCGTATAGAAAGCGCGCTTTTTTGTTCTGTATGTTTATGTTTTTTTGCATCGACCACAAAACTACATAAATTTATGAAGTTTGTGTTTATCATTTAAAAATTATCGATTAATCAAAAATCATTACCCAAAAATCGTAAATCGTAAATTCATTTTTAAGAACCATTGCCTTCCCACAAAACATTTGTATTTTTGTTTTATTAATAAAAGAACCTCAATATTATAATATGAATTCATACGATGTAGCCATTATAGGCTCAGGTCCAGGAGGCTATGTTGCCGCCATTCGTTGCGCACAATTAGGCATGAAAACTGCCATTATAGAAAAATATAGTACCCTTGGTGGTACGTGTTTAAATGTGGGTTGCATACCAAGTAAAGCACTATTGGATTCTTCGCACCATTACGAAGATGCGGTTAAGCATTTTGAGGAACACGGTATTGATATTCCTGGGGATATTAAAGTGAACCTTGAGAAAATGATTGCCAGAAAACAATCGGTGGTGGATCAAACTACGGGTGGTATCGATTTTTTAATGAAGAAGAACAAGATAGATGTCTATCAAGGTTTAGGAAGCTTTAAAGATGCGACCCACATCATTATTAAAGGGGAAGAAACCATTGAAATTGAAGCTAAAAATACCATTATAGCCACTGGAAGTAAACCATCAAGCTTACCCTTTATAACCATTGATAAAGAACGTATTATAACATCTACCGAAGCATTAAAACTAAAAGAAATACCAAAACATTTAATCGTAATTGGTGGTGGTGTTATTGGTTTGGAATTAGGACAAGTTTACAGACGTTTGGGTGCAGAAGTTACGGTAATTGAGTATATGGATCGTATTATTCCTACCATGGATGCTGGACTTTCAAAAGAATTGAACAAAGTTTTTAAGAAGGCAAAATTTAATATGGAAGTATCCCATAAAGTGAAATCTGTGGAACGTAAAGGTGACGAAGTCATCGTGAAAGCAGATAACAAAAAAGGGGAGGAAATAGAATTTAAAGGCGATTATTGCTTGGTTTCTGTTGGGCGTCGTCCATATACAGATGGTTTAAATGCCGAAGCTGCCGGTGTCAAATTAACCGATAGAGGACAAATTGAAGTCAACGACCATTTACAAACAACTGCCAAAAATATTTATGCTATTGGCGATGTGGTAAAAGGCGCCATGTTAGCGCACAAAGCCGAAGAAGAAGGCGTTTTTGTTGCAGAAACATTGGCGGGACAAAAGCCACATATTGATTACAACTTGATTCCGGGCGTGGTTTACACGTGGCCAGAAGTGGCTGCGGTTGGTAAAACCGAAGAACAGTTACAGGAAGCTAAAATTGAATACAAAGTCGGGTCTTTCCCTATGCGTGCTTTAGGTAGAAGTAGGGCGAGTATGGATTTGGACGGATTCGTTAAAATTCTAGCAGACAAAAAAACCGATGAAATTTTAGGTGTGCACATGATAGGCGCCCGTGCAGCCGATATGATTGCAGAAGCAGTTGTTGCCATGGAATTTAGAGCCTCCGCAGAAGATGTTTCGCGTATAAGTCATGCACATCCAACCTTTACAGAAGCTATCAAAGAAGCGGCTTTAGCTGCTACTGGGGATAGGGCTTTGCATATTTAGGATAAAAGAATTTGGGAATTATTTGTTAGTTTTAACACATTGAAAAAAGCCTATGAGAAAATTTTCAAGTCCAGTAATACAAGCATTAAACAATTACGTTTACATTTATTCTCATCCAGTTACAAATGAAATATTTTATGTCGGAAAAGGGAGAGGGAATCGGATTTTCTCACATTTGGATGAGCAAAGCGACAGCCAAAAAGTAAAGTATTTAGCTGATTTAGTTTTAAGTGGACTTAAACCCAATCTTGAGATTTTAATTCATGGATTAGAAGATGAAAAAACCGCTTTCAGAGTCGAATCATCAATAATCGACTTGATTGGAATTAAAAATCTGACTAATAAACAAAGTGGATATAAAAGTGCAACATTCGGAAGAATGTCATTAAAACAAATAAATGCACTTTACGACAAAGAAAGTATTGAAATTGACGAAACAGCAATCTTGATTAGAATTAATCAAGCATTTCGTTATACCATGAGCGAAATCGAACTTTACGATTATACACGTGGCCATTGGGTTTTAAACCCAGAAAGAGCAAACAACGCAAAATTCGCATTTTCTGTTTATGAAGGAATAATTCAAGAGGTTTACGAAATTGTAAACTGGTACAAAGCAGGCACAACTTATAACATTCGGCAAGGAAATGAAAATATAAAACGGAATGAATTAGAAGATTTAGAAACTCGATACGAATTTATTGGAAATCTTGCGTCCGAATATATTAGAGAAAAATATAAATTTAAATCTGTTGAGCATTATTTTAAACGTGGAAACTCTAATCCAATTATGTATAAAAATGTTTAGACCAATGTGCTACAATACCCCCGTGCTAGCGCTCGTTTGTAACGAGTGCCGTCACAGATATTAAATAAGAAAACAGCAGTAATTATTGCTGTTTTTGTATTTTTGGGTATGAGCAGAAAGTATAAATTTCACTTAAGTACATGACAAAATTTTAAATAATAAGTTCAAATCATTAAAAATGAGCTCCTTAATAATTCCTCCCCTTTTTTTAAGGGGAGGTGCCGATAGGCGGAGGGGTTAACGATAGAAGCTATTTAAATATCAACGAACTGTTTTTGTCATGTACTAAAAAATTTCACAATAAGCAAGGCTTGTATTTTGTAAGTTTTGCCACGGTTTATTGGATAGACGTTTTTACAAGGCAATTATATTTTAACGTTTTAGCAGAAAGCATTGCATATTGTAGAGCAGAAAAAAGGCATGGAGCTTTATTGTTATTGTTTCATGCCAAGTCATATACATTTTATATTTAGGTCTGCAAATGATCAGCCCATGGAGTTATTGCGAGATTTTAAAAAACATACTGCTAAAAAAGTTATTGAAGCCATAGAAAATAATCCACAAGAAAGCAGAAAAGAATGGTTGTTATGGATGTTTGAGCAGGCAGGTAAAAAGCAAGGTAATATATCAAAATATCAGTTTTGGCAACCTCTGCTAGCGCTCGTTTAAAACGAGTGCCGTTAAGAATGTCTCAAAACAACTCATTCAAAACCTTAGCTAAACGTATCCCTGCTTTTTGTAATTGGGTGCGAACGGTTTCAAAGTTATCATAAGAGTATTTATAACGTAAATTTTCATTGGGTTTTACGTTTGCATACACTTTTCTGGTCAGGTTATGTGTTTCATTGACCCAATCAATTAAACTGCCTTTTTGTATGGCTTTTACCTCCTGTTTATCTAACACATCGGCATTTTCGGCAAGTTCACTATAACTCATACCGTAACTATCAATCATTTCGCTATCCCAAACGGAATGCAAATTGGAATTTTTGTTAAACCATTGCAGCTTGAAACCGTTACCACCTTCATCTTCCGCAAGCCCTACATGCATGGGTTGGTGCAAATCGCCCATCAAATGGATTAACATTTTTAGGAAGAATGCCTTATCATCATCGTTGGTGGCTTTATCTTTTATGGTTTTTATGCAAAAGGTAATGCCTGTTACCAAATCGCCACTCGGATTTGTTTTGGAGGCATCATATTCCGATTCCAAAGGGATGTTAATGTAGTGCCAAGTGAAAAACCCATCAAAGAGTTTATCGGATTTTATTTCATCAGCGTATGTTGAAACGAAATCAAGTGATTGATTGTTCAGTAGTTTTTCTATCTTCTTTTTTGTGCACGATTTTAAATATTGTGAAGCGATTTTTCCAACCACACGATGTCCTGTGGCGCTCCAATCATCGGAGGCGTGCGATTCTAATGAAGTTAGCATTAAAAAGATTATGATAATTGAAATGAATATTTTCATTGGTAGAGTTATTAGTTGAAATTGTAGATTTTAGAGGGACTTCGGTTTGTTTATAAGGGTTATTAAGGTTATAAGTTTATTGGTTAATAGGTTTATGAGTTATTAAGACGTTCTAACTAAATAACTTATTAACTGTAAACAATTTCATTGCTTTTTTGGAATTTCATCCTTTTAATCCTCAACTTTTTTGACCGTACTTTTCCGTAAAACAAGCATGGGTAACGAAATACCCGCGGTTATAGAAATCAATATAAAAAACATGGTAAATCCGTTTGAAAATATGGAATCTATAAGAATCAATCTTTTACTGGGATCCTTTTCAATAAAAATAAAATTCATGACCGATAAAACGGTTTCATAAGCAAAATAGCCCGGAATCATGGGTATTACTGGCGGAACACAAAACACAACCGGTGGATGGTGTATTTTATGCGCTATGGGCACACAAACAACCGCCACAAAAAGCACTGCTATAAAGGTGGCCAATACAACATTTACATCAAATTTTAAGAGTGCAAATTTTATAAAGCCGGCAGAAAAACCTAAAACAAAAACGGTAACAATGGTTCCTTTTGGAATATTAAATAACAAACCAAACCCTAAGGCTGCCACTCCGCTCCAAGCAGCCACTTCCAATAATTTTAAAATAATTTCCAACATGTTAATTTAATTGAAAAATGAGCATGGTTATAAATAAGCCCAATGCCATGGCAAGCACCGTCATAAATCCCGTAGTAAATCGCACCATACCGTTAATTATGTTATTGTCCAGTAAGTCTGTAAACGAATTAATCAAGGCAACCCCCGGCACTAAATAAAGTATGGAGGTAGCCAAGGCCGTTTGTGGGTTTATGCCAATATGGTAAACAACCCCAAGTCCGGCAATGAACGAAGCAATTAAGGAACCTAAAAATATCCGAATATAAACGTTAAAATTTTGGCGATGTGTTAATTGAAAAACAATAAGACCAACAAGTGTGCTTATAAAAGCAACCAACATGTTCAAATAATCACCTCTAAAAATATTGCAAAAACCAGCCCCCGCCAAACTTACGGCCACAAGCACCAATAGTGTTGAATATTTTTTTTGGCTTGTTATTTTTTTTATTTCATTTGAAATTTGTTCCAAGGTCCAATTTTCGGTAGCAGCCTCCCAACTGGCTTTACTAATGGCGGAAATGATTGAAAAATTAATGGCATGTGGCGGGATGTTTTTTACGCGCGTACAGCTTTGCGTTGAATCTTCTTCATATAAGGTCATAACAATGCTTTTATGGCTTATAAAACACGATGTTTTAAAATTTAGCCCTAATGCAAATCGGTTGATACTTAAATTTACCCGTATGGTATTCGCTCCAGAAACCATAAGTAGTGAGGAAATTTCTAAAAGCAAATTGGTGGCTTTTATTAGTTCTTTTGAAGAATCCATAATGTTTAAAGGCAATAGATGGCTGCAAATTTAAACCTTTCATTTTTTATAGGTGCAAACAACCCGATGTAAATTTTAATTGTGAATAACTTTACTATTTTTGAATAGTATTTTGTGACTTTTTAAAAATACCCGTGTCATACTTACCAGTAACAACTAAACGAGCGCAAGCTACATTTGAAAACCCTTAAAAACACTAACGAACTTCCTGATGAAGATCTGGTTAAAGCCATTGTAAAAAGCAATGACACGTTGTTATTTGAGATTTTATATGATAGATACTCTAGGTTGGTGTTCAATAAATGCTACGGTTTTGCAAAAGATGAAGATGAAGCCAAAGATTTAACACAAGATGTGTTTTTAAAACTCTTTGTTAAACTGGCAAGTTTTAAAGCAACCTCTAAATTTTCAACGTGGTTATATGCGTTTACATATAACCACTGTGTTAATTATGTAACACGAAATACGGCTAAAAGAATAGAAAAGAAATCGGTGGATTATGCCGATATAGAAAACATTTCGGATGCTGAAGACGACAGTGGTTTTCTTGAAATGAAAGTAGAAAAACTACAGGCAGCATTAGAGCTTATTTCTCCGGATGAGAAAATGATTTTACTGTTAAAATATCAAGATTTTTTAAGCATCAAAGACATTGAAAGTGTTTTGGATATTGGCGAAAGTGCCGTAAAGATGAGGCTTAAGCGTGCTAAAGACAAGCTTATTGCCGTTTATAATGAGAACTTTAACTAATGGAAAATCCGTTTAAATATATAAACCAGCCGCTAAAGGAAGTTCCACCAGAACTTAAGGCTAAGGTAATGCACGACATTGCCATGGCTAAGTTGCTTATGGATTTAGCGGTACTGTTCTCCTATAATATTGGAAACGTAATAGATTCAGTTGTTAAAAGTAGAAAAAAATGAAATAAATAAAGTTAATTGTAACCAACCCACATAACCCTAACAGCAAACAACAATGGAAAAAGCATCAATATGGAAAGACATTGCCCTGGAATCCTTAACCAAAGTATGGTTTGAAATATCAAGTATATTCCCCAACATTATAGGAACTCTGGTCGTTTTAATAATTGGCTGGTTTTTTGCAAAATTGGCAGTAAGGATTATTAAAAAAGTATTGACCCTAGCAAAAGCCGACAAGTTAGACGACACCATCAACCAAATTGAAATCATTGAAGGTAAAAAGCTAAACTTCAATACCATTAAAATCGTGTCCGTTTTTGTAAAATGGCTCATTTATATCATGCTATTGATCATGGCGTCCGATATTTTAGGGCTACAAATTATATCACAGGAAATAAGTAATTTTTTAGCCTATGTACCCAAATTATTCGGAGCGCTTATCATATTTACAGTCGGATTATTACTGGCAAATTTCATAAAAAAAGGATTAAAATCTTTTTTTGAATCTATGGAGCTGTCAGGATCAAAAATCATCAGTCAGATCGTGTTTTTTATCCTTTTAATATTCATTTCCATTACGGCTTTAAACCAAGCAGGTGTAGATACGCAGATTATTACCAACAATATCACCATGATTTTGGGAGCGTTTCTTTTGGCATTTGCTTTGGCATTGGGTTTAGGGGCCCAAAAAGTGGTGGGTGATTTGTTACGGACTTTCTATGCCAGAAAAACCTATGAAATTGGTCAAATAATAGAATTCAATAACATAACAGGCGAAGTAATAGCCATTGACGGTATATCGGTTACACTAAAAACAGCACAAGGCAAGTTTATAATACCAATAAAAGATTTAGTAGAGAGTCAAGTACGCGTGCAGGAATAACTTTAAGTTAGGGTTAATTTGGTTGGTTACCTTTCTGTGCCCGGAAAAGCTCTCTACGTTTTTATCATCCCTTTTTATAATCTTGATACCAATCAGGAGGAAAAGGGATTTTTTTGTTTTTATTGATTTGAATTATCATTAAAAAAGTAAATTAGCTATTCAATTATTCAAAAACCACCTAAACCATGAAAAAGTTATTTCGTATTCTTCTTTCTTTACTTTTATTTACAGCATGCTTCGAACAAAGTACCGCTCAACAACAAGTACTTCCAAAAGTTTCTGCCAGTACTGTTGGAATTTCCAAAGAGCGACTTAACCGCATCGATTCTATGTTAGCCAGCGCTGTTAGTGACAATAAAATACCAGGTGCCGTTGCGTTAATTGCAAGACATGGTAAAATTGTTTACTATAAAGCCTTTGGTATGGCAAATAACGCATCTAACGAAACTTTGCAATTAGACCATATTTTTAGAATAGCTTCACAATCTAAAGCTATAACTTCTACAGCGGTTATGATGCTTTGGGAAGAAGGCAAGTTTAGTTTAGACGACCCTATTTCCAAGTACATTCCAGAATTTGGAACCCCACTTTTGTTGGAATCTTTCAATGAAGCAGATTCATCATACACCACCAAACCAGCCGAAAAGCAAATCACAATTAGAAACCTCCTTACGCATACATCGGGTATTGGTTACGGACAAATAGACGGTGATGCACAATTCAGAAAAATATATGCTAAAGCAGGTATTGTAGATTTATTTACTACTGAAGATATAAAAATTGCCGATAATATTAAAAAGTTGGCAAGCTTACCATTGCACCACAACCCCGGCGAAAAGTTTACCTATAGTGAAGGATTGGATGTGTTGGGGTATTTTGTTGAAGTCATTTCAGGAATGCCTTTTGATAAATTTTTAAAAACCAGAATTTTTGACCCTTTAGGGATGAAAGATACCCAGTTTTACCTCCCAGAAGCTAAATACAATCGGTTAGTAACTGTTCAAACCAAAGAAAATGATAAATGGGTAAAATACCCCGTAACCTTTTATGATACCGATTACCCAAAAACAGGTGCGAAACAATTTTTTTCTGGTGGTGCAGGTCTTACAAGTACCGCAAAAGATTATGCCACCTTTTTGCAAATGTATTTAAATAAAGGCGAACTTAATGGCGTTAGGCTTTTAAGCAGAACCACCGTTGAAACCATTTTAACCAACCAAATTCCATATATTTCTAAAGAGATACCTGCGGTTCATGGGTTAGCTTTTGGACTTGTAGATAAACAAAAACACGATTTAGGAGGTAGTGGTAGCGAAGGCACGTTTGAGTGGGGCGGCTATTTTAATACACAATATTTTGCTGACCCAAAAGAAGATATAATAGGCATTCTTTTAAAACAAACCCAAAAAATAAGTGATGATACCGCTGGAAAGTTTAGGGTTTTGGTAAATGCTGCCATTGCTGATTAATAAACAACTATTTATATTCTTAATTCCCTTTTCATAAATCTGGAAAGGGATTTTCTTGTCATTCCTGTGAAAGCAGGAATCCACTATACAACCTAAATTTTGAAAACACAATCAACTGCCAACTGAGACTGTAAACTGAAAACTACTTCTTCTTATTACGCTTATTATAGTTCTTATCGCCCCGGGTTTTAGGTTTTTTGTACTTTGCGGCAATTTTAAATTTATAGGAGCCTCCTTTATTTTCTTGAGAATTCTTTTCTGATTTTTCATGAAAGGCTGCCCCAATAGTTTCATCGCGTTTTATGGGGTTGTAATGCTCCTTTATTTTCGGACGTTCTTCTTCAATCAGTTCAGTGGAAACTTCAACATTTTCAGGGAAATTCAGTAGCGGAATACCCATTTTCATCAACCCTTCAATGTTCTCAATAAATTCCTGTTCACTTTCTGTTGAAAAAACAATCGCTTCGCCTTTGCGTTCCGCTCTACCCGTTCTACCAATACGGTGCATGTAGTTTTCGGGGTAATCGGGCGTATCGAAGTTTATAACATGACTGATGTAATCAATATCCAATCCACGCGCCATCACATCGGTTGCCACTAAAATACGGTTATCGCCATTTCTGAATTGCTCAATACTCCGCAGTCGGTAATTTTGTGTTTTGTTGGAATGGATAACGCACAACTCGTCATGAAACGTTTCGTCCAATTTTTCAAATAAACGGTCTGCCATTTTTTTATGGGCGACAAAAATCAACACTTTATTAAAACTTTCAGAGTCGCTCAATACGTGTTTTAGTAAATTAACCTTCGTATTAAAATTAGCCACATTATACCTCGATTGTGAAATATTTTCAAGCGGTGTTCCCGAAACGGCGATGGAAACGCGCTCCGGACTTTTAAAAAAATCATTAATCAACACATCCACATCTTGCGTCATGGTTGCGGAAAACATGATGTTTTGGCGTTTCTCTGGCAGGATATCGAAAATATTAATCAATTGATGCCTAAACCCTAAATCGAGCATGACATCCACTTCATCAATCACTAATTTTTGAATGGATTTCAGTTGCAATACCCTGCTTAAAGCTAAGTCGTAAAACCGGCCAGGAGTTGCTACCAATATATCCAAACCATTGGCAATGGCTTGTTTTTGGGTATTGATATTGGTGCCTCCATAAACCCCAAGTACACGGGTATTCATGTATTTCGCAAGTTTCTCAATTTCATCGACTACTTGTACAACAAGCTCCCGTGTGGGTACTAAAATTAAAATTCGTGGCGTTTCTTGTGTCGAAAACTTTAAATTTTTCAAAACAGGCAACATGTAGGCAAAGGTTTTTCCAGTACCTGTCTGAGCAATGCCTAACATGTCGGCTCCTGAGTTCACCACATTAAACGCTTCTGCCTGTATCGGCGTGGGCGAAGTAAAGCCTAAATCGTTTAGGGCGTTGTATAAAGGGGTGTTTAAATTTAAATCTTCAAAGGTCACGGGGCGCTAATTTAGTAGGCAAAGTTAAGCTTATTATTTTGGTTTAGACTAAACTCTTATTTGTTTCAGCAGGGTAAACGCATACTCTGTTAAAAAAACGCCACGAATACACTAATTTTTGAAAAATGTACAGATTTTTTTATTCGTGACAATTATCTTTACATCGATTTTTAGTTTTATTCGTGCATTCGTGGCGTACATTTTTTAGACCAAGCCCTTATTAATTTCAATGCTATAACGCGCTTTAAACGTGTCGCCAGCCTTCAATTTTAAAATACCTTCCTTGGTTTTAAAGTCTTGGTTGGTGTCTTCATAATCAGCAATTCCCAACCAAGGTTCAATGCAAACGTAATCGCCCGTGGGTTTCGCCCAAATACCCAAATATGGGAAATCGTTATAGCTAACCGATAGAATATTACCGTACAGCGTACTTTTTAATGTCACCTTTTTAGATTTCAAATCCTTAAAAATAAGGGCATCATCATTAAATAAATCATGGGTTAAAGGAATGTTATTGGATTTATTAAAAAGCGGTATTGCCAGAGAAGAAATAAGCCCATTTTCCATATTAATAAGATGCGTTTTAGAAGTTTCAGAATATTCAAATTCTAAAAAATAATCTTCATACTGTTCATTTTCAAACACAGGACATTTAAATGCAGGGTGTCCACCAACCGAAAAGTACATGGTTTTGGTATCCACGTTCTTTACGGTATAAAGCACTTCAATGATATTGTTTGTAAGTGTATAAGTAATGTAAAACTCAAACTTAAAAGGATATAGTTTTAAGGAAGCTTCACAATATAACAGTTTAAAAGTCAAACTTTTTGGTGTCTGTTCGTGTAAAACCACGTCTTCATTATTTCTAACGATGCCATGTTTTGGCAGTTTATATTCTTGTTTTTCAAAAACATAGGTATCATTTTTTAAGGCACCAATAATAGGGAATAGGTTAGGGGCAAAACTACCCCAAACAGTCGGGTTGGCATCCCACATAAATTCCGTTCCGTTTTTTACCGATGTGATTTGGCATAACTCGGCACCTGTTTTTTTAACGGCAATTTTAAGTTTATTGTTTTCTAAAGTGAACATATATTCTGATTTTTAAACTAAAGTGCAAAACTTGCAAATTTTTAAGGATTCTAACTAACTTTACAGCTTAAATTTTAGTGTTGAGAACAACTTATATTCATAAAGTAGAAGATTCCGAAGCATTTAAACACCAATTGTTAATGTGGAGCCAGCAATTTGATGATGTTGTTTGGTTGGATTCCAACAACTACCAACAAAACCATTCCAAATACGATGCGGTTTTAGCTGTGGATGCCTTTACAAGTATCCAAACCGATTTTCACAATGCTTTTGAGCAACTAAAAGACTATCAATCTATTACAAAAGACTGGATTTTTGGTTACTTGACCTACGATTTAAAAAATGATGTTGAGCCTTTAAGATCCCATAATCATGATGGTTTGGAATTTTCAGATCTGTACTTTTTTCAACCTAAAAAACTATTCTTTTTTAAAGGAAACCAAGTGGAAATCCACTATTTTAAAATGGTTGATGATGAATTTGAAACTGATTTAAAAGCGATTAAACTCATACACCCATCAACCCATCAACTCATCAACGATTCAGTAAAAATAAAACTCCGTATCCATAAAGAGGACTATTTTGAAAAAATAAACAACATGCTCGCCCACATCCATCGGGGCGATATTTATGAAGCTAATTTTTGTCAGGAATTTTATGCTGAAAACACCCAGATAAACCCTTTGGAAACTTACAATAAACTCAACGGTATTTCAAATCCGCCATTTGCCACTTTTTTAAAGTGTAACGATAAATATGTGCTGTCCGCTTCCCCAGAGCGCTATTTAAAAAAAGAAGGGAACACCGTTATTTCCCAACCCATTAAAGGAACAACAAAACGATCTTTTGATAAGGTGGAAGACGAACAATTAAAAACAGAATTATTAAAGAACGAAAAGGAACGCAGCGAAAATATTATGATCGTGGATTTGGTGCGCAACGATCTATCCAAAACCGCCATAAAAGGAAGTGTTGAAGTAGAAGAGTTGTGCAAAATTTACACGTTCGATCAAGTGCACCACATGATTTCGACGGTAAAATCTAAAGTTGAAAGCAATACAAACCCAGTTGATATTATAAAAAGCACCTTCCCGATGGGAAGTATGACGGGTGCGCCAAAAATTTCCGCCATGAAAATTATTGAAGCATTGGAAGAAACCAAACGCGGAATCTATTCCGGTGCTGTTGGGTATTTTTCACCGTCGGGCGATTTCGATTTTAATGTGGTCATTCGCAGTATTTTATACAATGAAACCAAAAAATACGTGTCCTATTCCGTTGGTGGTGCCATAACAGCAAAAAGCGACCCGCTTAAAGAATACGAGGAGTGTTTGGTTAAGGCCAAAGCCATGCGACAAGTGTTGGAAGATCAGTCCAAATGATCTTTAAATTTATTTATAACTTCTTCATAAATAAATTCCACCCGTTTTACTTCCATGGATTTCACTTTGGCAATATCTGCAAAACTTAATTTTCCGAAACTAAGTAAATCGATAATGCTCGAAACGTTCAATGGCAACCAACTGTAAAGGCTTCCTAAAATTTCTTTCGATTTGTTTTCCGATACACCTTTCGTTTCAAAAGAAGATAAAACGGAATTATCCTGTTCGGCATATAAAAACAAATGCTTTTGATGGCCGTTTTGTTGATACGAAATATCGTTTAAATCTTCATTCATAACATAGTCGAAACCGTCATCAATCGTGTATTTTTCTTCCAAACCATCCAATTCCTCTTCCAAAATACTGTTGGTGCTTATGGTGTTTTTATGAAAAGCCTCTTGTTTAAAAAGGCTATTTAATTCATCATCCGCATATTTGAAAAGTTTCAATTTTAATGCATGGGTGTCTATATCAATATTATAACCGTTCCCATAAAATTTAGCGATGCTTTCATCAATGATCCCATTCGATGAATACATGTTTTTAGGAAGAACACCGGTAGATTCTGCTATATAAAGCCTATGTTTTACATAAGGATGTAATTGTTGCGATACGGAAACCACTTTTTTATCGAACGCGGTTTGTGTTGCTTTTTCATTTAATTTGTCTGTTGAACTCATAACCCATGTGTTAAAATGATTTTCTAAATTTACGAAATTATGTAGAATAATATATGATGAAATTCATTTTCCATTGAAGAGCAGTAATTAAAACTTTGAGACTTTGCGACTTTGCGAGACCAAATAAACCTTAACTTTGAAGCATGCTAAACGCTTTTCAAGCCCACATAAATTCAAAACCTTTGTTTTTAAAAAACAGCAAGTTGCTTATTGCTATTTCTGGTGGCATAGATAGTGTTGTTTTAACGCATTTATGTTATAAAATGGGATTGGATATTGCCTTGGCGCACTGTAATTTCAATTTAAGAGGTAAAGAAAGTGATGCCGATGAAGATTTTGTACTAGAACTTGCAGAAGACCTCGAATTAGAGGTTTTTATTGAAAGTTTTGACACCAAGGCTTTTGCCAAAGATGAAAAACTTAGCATTCAAATGGCGGCAAGGGAGTTAAGATACCATTGGTTTTTAGAACTTACAGAACAATTAAAGTTTGATTATGTTTTAACCGCGCACCACGCCGATGATAATTTGGAGACTTTTTTCATCAATTTATCAAGAGGTACCGGTTTGGATGGGTTGTTGGGCATTCCAGAAGTTAACAATCATATTGTCAGACCCTTATTGCCTTTTTCCAAAGAGGATATTGAAAGTTATGCCAAAAAGCATCAATTAAAATGGCGGGAAGATAGCAGCAATGGTTCTACCAAATATTTAAGGAACAAATTGCGACATGACGTGATACCGGTTCTTAAAGAAATAAACCCCCATTTGCTACAAAATTTTGCTAAGACCCAAATGTTTTTAAAGGATTCTAAATGTATTGTTGAGGATAAAATTTTAGATGTTTTTAATAAAGTTATAAAACCAATGGACGATTCTACTTTTTCTTTGAACATTGAAGAAATCAAGAAGTTAAATCATCCAAAAACCTATTTATATGAACTTTTAAAGGATTTCGGATTTACAGAATGGGAAGATGTGGTTGATTTATTGGATGCACCATCCGGAAAATACATAAAAACAAATACGCACCGCTTGATAAAAGACAGGGATTTTTTATTGTTGAGCGTAAACCAAACGGATAAAACCCAAATCATCCATATTTCAGAAACTTATAATATAGTTGAAATCCCATTGGGAACATTGTTTTTTGATGAAGCCGATGCCATTTTGGAAACATCGAAAACCGTTATCTATGTGGACAAAGATGTTTTGAAGTTTCCTTTATCCATCAGAAAATGGGAAGAAGGCGATGTGTTCTATCCCTTAGGAATGACAGGAAAAAAGAAGTTAAGCAAATACTTTAAGGACGAAAAATTCTCAATGTTGGATAAAGAAAACGTATGGTTGCTATGTTCAGATGATGCCATTGTTTGGGTGATAGGAAAACGAGCGGATAACAGATTTAAGGTTACTGAAAACACAAAACAGATATTAAGAATAGAGTTGAAATGATAGTTATTCCTGCATAGGAAAGAATCTACTTAAAAAACATGAATTTAAATGCATGAAAATTTTAAAATTTATCTCAAATTATTAATAAGTCACTAAACAATTCCTCCCCTTTTTTCAAGGGGAGAGCTTGTGCCTAATTTATTTCGGTATGCCGATAAGCGGAGGGGTCAACAGTAGCAACAATTTTAATAATTAAAAGGTATTTTTGTCATGTACTAAAAAAATGGACATACAAGGAAACATAGTAGACATCCAAAACAAACGCATTTTTAAAGGTGAAGTCACTTTTGATAATGGAAAAATTGTTTCCATCATTGAGAAAAACCACGATGTAGAAAATTACATCCTGCCCGGTTTTGTAGATGCCCATATCCATATAGAAAGCTCCATGTTAGTGCCTAGTGAATTTGCACGAATAGCAGTCACGCATGGTACCGTAGCAACGGTTTCCGATCCCCATGAAATAGCCAATGTTTTGGGAATTGAAGGCGTAGAATTTATGATTGAAAACGGTAAAAAAGTGCCGTTTAAATTCAATTTTGGTGCGCCATCGTGTGTTCCGGCTACGACTTTTGAATCCGCTGGATCGGTCATTGATTCTGAAGCCGTAAAAAAGCTTTTAGAAAACCCAGACATCAAGTATTTAACAGAAATGATGAATTACCCCGGTGTTCTATTTAATGATGCCGAAGTGATGAAAAAAATAGCTTGGGCAAAACACTATAACAAGCCAGTTGACGGACATGCTCCCGGATTGAAAGGAGAAAATATTTCCAAATATATAAATGCAGGCATTTCAACCGATCACGAATGTTTTACCCATGAAGAAGCTTTGGAGAAACTTCAAAAAGGCATGAAAATCTTGATTAGGGAAGGAAGTGCAGCCAAAAACTTTGAAGCATTAATAGATTTGGCTTCGGAGCATTTTGAAAACATGATGTTTTGTAGCGATGATAAACATCCTGACGATTTAATAGTTCACCATATAAACAAACTTTGCGCAAGAGCTGTTGCCAAAGGCATTGATGTTTTTAAAGTATTGCAAATGGCATGTGTAAACCCTGTAAAACATTATAATTTAGACGTCGGTTTATTGGAAGTTGGCGACTTTGCAGACTTTATTGTGGTTGAAGATTTAATTAACTTTAAAACAATTCAAACCTATATAAATGGCGAATTGGTTTTTGATAAAGGCAAATCTTTAATAAAACCAGTAGCTTTTAAAAACCTGAATAATTTCAATTGCAGTAAAAAGGAAATTTTAGATTTTAGATTTGAATCTTCAGCAAAAAAAATCAGGGTCATTGAAGCTTTGGACGGGCAATTGGTAACGAACGAATTGATTGAAGACTCACTAATTGTTGATGGGAATTTAATTTCCAATATCGAAAAGAATATTTTAAAAATGACGGTTGTAAATCGGTACCATCCCGATAACTATCGGGATGAGAAACCAGCCATCGCATTCATTAAAAATTTCGGATTGAAAGAAGGTGCGATAGCATCCTCTGTTGGTCACGATTCGCATAATATTATTGCCGTGGGTGTTTCAGATGAAGCTATTTGCAAAGCGGTTAATTTACTTATTGAACATAAAGGCGGTATTTGTGCGGTTTCCAATCCCGATAGCTATCGGGAAGAAGGAAAAATTCTAGCATTGCCAGTTGCAGGAATTATGAGCGATCAAGACGGTGTAACTGTTGGGAAACACTATGCACAACTCGATGCCATGGCAAAACAATTAGGAAGTAGATTGCATGCACCGTATATGACCTTATCTTTTATGGCGTTGTTGGTTATTCCATCGTTAAAATTAAGTGACAAAGGACTTTTCAATGGCACGGATTTTAAGTTTACGACTGTGGAATATGATTGAGTTATAACACAGAGATGCACAGAGAAAACACAGAGATACACTGAGATTTTCTCGCAAAGGCGCAGAGACGCTAAGCTGTACAGACTAAAAATATTTAATTAGTAACAAACCAACTGAAAACTGAGACTATAAACTGATATTTTCTCGCAAAGGTGCAAAGCTGAGAAACCAAAAAAAACAATTAAAATCATTAATAAACCAACTGAAAACTGCGACTGCGACTGTCAACTAAAAAAATGCCTATATTAGATTCCACTTACAAGCCACCATTCTTTTTTAAAAAAGGATTTGTTTCAACCGTTTATTCAGGTTTAATTAGACGTGTTTCTTTGATACAAGAACGGGAACGCATCACTTTAAACGATGGCGATTTTCTTGACCTGGATTGGAGTTTTTCAAAAGAAAAAAGCAACAAACTCATCATCTTGCTCCACGGGTTGGAAGGTCATGCGCAACGGCCTTATGTAACTGGGGCTGCAAAATTATTCAACAATCATGGTGTGGATGCTGTTTGTGTGAATTTTAGAGGCTGTAGTGGCGAAGATAATTTAAAGTATCGCAGTTACCATTCTGGATCTACTGAAGATTTGGACGAAGTAATAAACCATGCACTTTTCGAAAAAAAATATACAGATATTTATCTGAAAGGTTTCAGTTTAGGAGCCAACATCATCTTGAAATATTTGGGAGAGCGAGAATCTGTTCTTTCGGAAATAAAAGCAGCTATTGCCGTTTCGGTGCCTTGTTATTTGTACGGTTCTGCCAAAGAATTACACACTTTTAAAAACATATTGTTTCACGACCGGTTTAAAAAACATTTGATCAATAGATTGAAAATCAAACAAAAACACTTTGCTAATGATTTAACGGTTGAAGAAATAGCCTCCATAAAAACGTTGTACGATTTTGATAACGTTTACACCTCGAAAGCCCATGGTTTTAAAGATGCATTGGATTATTATGGGCAAAGCAGTTGTTTGCAGTTTCTTCCAAATATAAAAATACCCACCTTGATAATCAATGCGCTTAACGATTCATTTTTGTCCGCTGAATGTTACCCCGTAAAAGAAGCCAAACAAAACCCGAATTTGTATTTGGAAATGCCAAAATTTGGTGGTCATGCCGGTTTTATTGATAAAAAAAATGTTTATTATAATGAAAAGCGGGCTTTGGAGTTTGTACAAAGCGTTTAGAAACAAAGACCTCACAGATTTTAAAACATAAGTGTGCGGAAGTTGAAAATCTTTGATAACCCGTTCCCCTCCTTGGAGGGGCTAGGGGTGGGTTTTATACAAAATGGTTCTATTAATTTACCTACCCCTAACCCCTTCCAAGAGGGGAATTAAATGAGGTTTGATTTTGATTAAAAGGTTTTTACCAACTATTTCGTCTATTTCATCCATTTTTTGTCAATATTTTGTCTTCCGAACACTTATGTTTTAAAATCTATGAGGTCTGCAAAATAAAACCGTATAATATTTAAGCAAAACTGAATCTTCATAAGATATGATTTTAAATATTTCATAAATACCTATATCTTTAAGAATATTTTTTGATTTTTATATGAGTACATCCGCAGAAGATAAAGCTAAAACACCCGAAAGTTTTTCAAATTTAAAAACGAAAACACCACCTAAAAACAGCGTGGGTTTCACATCCATAAAGGTCGTGTTAGGTCATGTTTCAAAATACATGAAACTTGGTGATGCTTTAAAAATATCTAAAAACCTGAATCAAAAAGGTGGTTTTGATTGCCCAGGTTGCGCATGGCCAGATCCAGACGATGAGCGTTCTGCATTAGGCGAATATTGCGAAAATGGTATGAAAGCCATGGCAGAAGAAGCGCAAAACAAAACCATTGGCGCTGAATTTTTTGCAAAAAATTCCGTAGATGAACTTGCAAATTTATCAGATTTTGAAATCGGAAAATCAGGTCGTTTATCAGAGCCTATGTATTTGCCAGAAAGAGCATCACATTATCAACCCATTTCTTGGGACGATGCTTTTAAAAAAGTAGGAACGCATTTAAATGCTCTAAATTCTCCAGATGAAGCGGTATTTTATACTTCGGGTAGAACCACCAATGAAGCTGCATTTCTGTACCAATTATTTGTGCGTGAGTTTGGAACATCTAACTTGCCAGATTGCTCTAATATGTGCCACGAAGCGAGTGGGAGTGCGTTAACCGAAACTTTAGGCATAGGAAAAGGTTCGGTGACTTTAGACGATTTGTACAAAGCCGAAGTGGTGATGGTAATTGGTCAAAACCCAGCCACCAACCACCCCAGAATGTTGACCGCTTTAGAGAAATGCAAGAATAATGGTGGTAGAATTATTGCTATTAACCCACTTCCGGAAGCTGGATTGATAAAATTCACGAATCCACAGAACCCCTTAAAATTATTAACAGGAGGCACGAAGCTTGCCGATGTGTTTGTGCCTATTACTATTAATGGCGACGTTGCATTCATAAAAGCATTACTTATTAAATTGCTCGAAAAAGAAGAGAAAGAAGGAGGCGTTTTTGATACCGATTTTATTAATGAATTCACGCATGGTTATGATGCGTTTGTTTCAGATTTAAAAACATATAATTTTGAAATTTGTTTGGAAGCATCAGGGGTTTCAAAAGCCATTTTTGACGATGTTTACGATTTAATTCTCAACAACAATAAAATAATTATTTGTTGGGCTATGGGTTTAACGCAACACCAAAATGCGGTCGATAATATTCGTGAATTGGTAAATCTATTGTTATTAAAAGGAAGCATTGGTAAAGAAGGCGCAGGCACCTGTCCGGTTCGAGGACATTCCAATGTACAAGGCGATAGAACCGTGGGTATTTGGGAGTCGGCACCACAAATTTTTTTAGATAAAATTGAAAATAAATATGGTTTCAAACCAAGCACAAAACATGGATTTTCTGTTATAGATGCGATTAAGGCGATGTACGGGAAAAAAGCCAAAGTGTTTTTTGGCATGGGTGGAAACTTCATTTCGGCGGTGCCAGATACACTATATGCGGCTCAGGCGTTAGCGAATTGTAATTTAACGGTTCATGTGAGTACAAAATTAAATCGTTCGCATTTAGTCACGGGCAAAGAAGCCTTGATATTGCCTTGTTTGGGACGCTCAGAAAAAGACTATCAAAAATCGGGGGTTCAATTACAAAGTGTAGAAAACTCCATGGGAATAGTATCGTCAACAAAAGGTGTTTTAGAACCATGTTCGGAAAAGTTGATAAGCGAAGTCGCTGTGGTTTGTGGCATTGCCCATGCCACTTTACAAGGACGAACCAAAATCAATTGGCTTCAATATAAAGACAATTATGATTTAGTAAGAAACGATATAGCTGAAGTTGTTGATGGCTTTACAGACTTCAATACCAAACTAAAACAGCCCTCAGGATTTTATTTACCTAATGGCGCACGCGTTCGGGAATTCAAAACAAAAACAGGTAAAGCTAATTTTTCATTGAATAAATTACCAGACTGGAAACTTAAAGATGAAGAGTTAATAATGATGACCATTCGAAGTCACGATCAATTCAATACCACGATTTACGGATTAAATGATAGATACCGGGGTATTTATAATGAGCGACGTATTATTTTTATGAACCGTGACGATATGGCAATTCGTGGTTTAAAAGAACAGCAAGTGGTGAATTTAAAATCGGAATTTAATGGTGTTGTGAGAGAAGCCCATAATTTTAAAGTAGTAGGGTACGATATTCCTAAAAATTGCTGTGCTACGTATTTTCCAGAAACCAATGTACTGGTGCCTTTGGATAGTTTTGCGCATACGGCTAAGACGCCTGCTTCAAAAAGTGTGATTGTTACGGTTGAAGCCATCTAGTGCTTAGTTTTTTTAAGATGCCCACCCTCCTGCAAGGTTTTAAAAACCTTGTAGGTATTATTTTAAATCAAAGTTTGAAATACTAAGTATTCAAAAGTCAATTGACCAATCAGCGGCCAATACATATTA
>NZ_JBFVFE010000056.1:0-25084 GCF_052728615.1 Mariniflexile sp.
TAAAAATAACTATTAAAGTTGACCCCTCCGCCTATCGGCACCTCCCCTTGAAAAAAGGGGAGGAATTATTTAAGGAGCTTTTTTTAATAATTTGATGTTAATAAATTTTTGTCATGTACTTAAATTTTTTCGTATTAAATGTATAAAAAAAGTCCTAACTAATGCTAGGACTTTTAATAATATTTAGAGAATTATATATTAATTCTTTGTTTTGTTTTTTGATTTTGATTTGGAGCCTACACGAGACATGGCACATCTAAACCCAATATAATCGGTAGCCATATCTTGTGGGAAGTAACGTCGTTGGGCCGGGTCCAACCAATACTCTCTGTCTTTCCAAGAACCCCCTTTGTAAACTCTTACTTCGTCATTTATTAAAGAAGATCTTGTGTTGGATTTATCATATTCTCTAACTATATTTCCCAATGAATCCCTACTGATAACATTTTTAGGGGAGTTGTACATTTTACTGGTTTGGGAAGCTTTTGCATCTCCATTCTCATCATTTTCATTGAAGCTTTCAAAACGACGGGACGATTGTCTGTCACCATCTCTAAAGTTTATTTCATTGCTCTTATCAAAATTAGTACGTAAATAGGTTTCATTTTGATCAACAGGCACCTGCAATATTTCGCCCGGTAAATTTCTAGCCACAATTTTTCCGTTGGATAGCGTGTCATAAACAATATCATCAATACCCACAACCTTTACGGAGCCGTCTTCATTAATGGCGTTTTTTGTATAAACATTCCCACGGTAGTAGTTAAAATCGTTAAATTCATCATCTACTATCGGTCTGTAAACATCGGCAACCCACTCGGCAACGTTACCGGCCATATCATATAGACCAAAATCGTTTGGAGCATAGGATTTTACGGCATTGGTAATATCGGCACCATCATCAGACCAACCTGCAATACCGCCATAATCACCTTTTCCTTGTTTGAAGTTAGCCAATTGGTCTCCACGGTTTTTTCGAGAGCCACTTCGGGTATATTGCCCATCCCATGGGTATTTTTTACGGCCACGGTATAAGTTATAGTCTCTAATTTCACTTAATCCCAGAGCAGCATATTCCCACTCGGTTTCGGTTGGTAGTCTGTATTTTGGGGTTATCAAACCTGTTTCTCTGGTAGCGTAAATATTACTTTCATTGCCATCCGCATCTTTTCTAACAAATCTTTTGTTTCCTCTTTCAGGGTTAATAATTTCTTCGTTTCCACCATAAGTCAATGTAGGAGCATTTATATAGGTGTCTGTGCTAAAAGTAGATTCGGCGTTAACATCAACAATTTTGGCATCGCGCTTTAAGTAACCTGCTTTTTCTAAATTAAATTCGTTAACACGATCTGATCTCCAATTTGCAAATTCAACAGCTTGAATCCAACTTACACCAACAACCGGGTATTCTCCATAACCAGGGTGGCGCAAATAGTTTTCTGTCATTACTTCATTGTAACCTAATCGGTTTCTCCAAACAAGGGTGTCTGGTAGGGCGCCATGGTAAATAGCTCTAAAATTTTCATCTGATGGCGGGTACACTCGTTTTATCCAATCTAGGTACTCCATGTACATGGCATTGGTAACTTCAGTTTCGTCCATATAAAAAGACTGTACATGTTGTTGATTGGGCGTGTTGTTCCAATCGTGCATCACATCGTCTTGAACGCGACCTTTTGTAAAAGTTCCTCCTTCAACAAACACCAATCCTGGAGCAGTTTCTTGTTCTTTGAAATCGGTATTGTACTGAAAACCACCTTCACGGGAGTTAATTTGCCATCCTGTAGCTCTAGAACTATTCTTTGAACTCGAAGATTTTTTGCAACCGGTTGTAGCCATACTTAAAGCTAAAACCAATAAAACCTTGAATGCTACTACTTTTTTCATATCCATACGTTTAAGTAAGCTAATTATATTTTTGGTGGTGCAATATAACAATTAAACCGAACACTGCAAGTTATTTTTCGCATTTTAACCAAAAAAAAGTGTATTTCACCCTATTTTTTAGTCATTACACCGATGTTTTGGCTGTTTTGCACCCTTCTTTTGTGTTGTAATAACGTATGATTTACTAAATTATTATTGTATTTTTACCCCAGTTTTAAATATTGTTGTTTTCTTATGATAATAACAAGGCATTAACAACGTTATCCTAGCAATGAAAAAGGAATTTTTACTATTACTATTATTTAGTTGTACGGCTTTTTATGCCCAACAGCAAGAATTTGATGTTAATTGGGAACCTTCACAGAAAATATCCGGGGGAAATTATTCATTTGAAATTCCATCTTTCAATAAAGAAAACCTAAGTTTTAGTTTTGATGAGGGTTTATTGTTTATGGTGCAATGGAAAATCTCCAACACCATCAATGAATCATCGGTTGCGCTAAGCAATGTAACGTATGCGTCTATTTCTAAAACTGAATTAAAGGATTTAGATGTAAACACTATTCCGTCCCAATTAAATTACAGTTTAAAAAATTCTTCTGCCAGAGATAAACAATATGCTGTTTTTCAATTATCCCCTATTATAAAGGATGCAAACGGCAGTTTTAGAAAGATAACGTCATTTCAAATCAATTATGCTAATGGCGGTAATACAAATAGAATTTCATCTTCAGGCAAGCTTGGTGGTGTAAAGGCCATTTCTAATTCTGTGTTAAACACTGGAGAGTGGTATCGGTTTTATGTAGATACTACGGGTGTTTTTAAATTGTCGAAAAGTTTTTTACAACGTTTAGGGGTAAAGGTCAATAGCTTGGACCCCAGAACAATAAAAGTATATGGCAATGGGGGGCGCATGATCCCTTATTCCAATTCGGTGGCATATCCGTATGATTTACAAGAAAATGCCATTAAATTTATAGGGGAAACGGACGGTGTATTTAATAACGAAGACTATATTTTGTTTTATGCCCAAGGCCCAAAAGAATACAATGTAGAGAGTAACACGAATATTAATGCTTATACCGATAAAACATACTATTATATACATGTAGGCCCAGGTGCAGGAAAACGTATCCAATCATTTACGCAACCCACGGGATCTGTGGATATGGTCATTAATACTTTTCAGGAATATAAATTCCATGAAGTTGATAAATACAATATTGCATTTTTAGGAAGGCGTTGGTTTGGTGACAGATTTGATGTCAATAATAATAAAACCTTCACGTTTGATTTCCCCGATTTGGTAACCTCAGTGCCAATTAACCTAAGGGTTTATGTTGCGGCGGCGGCTTCAAGCCCAACATCTATGCAGTTAAGTGTAAACGGAACCGCTGTATCTACCTTATCGATGTCCGGCGCCTCCACGCCCAGTTTGGCTAGTGAGTCTTCCTATTCTAACAATGTTAGCGTAAATGCTTCAAAAATCACTGTTGGTCTAAATTTCGATAACAAAGGGAATCCGAGCGCATTGGGCTATTTGGATTATATTTCCATAACAGCAACCCGTGCATTGAATTTCAATAAAAAACAGTTTCAGTTTAAAAACAATGCCGTTGCCTCGGCATCGGGTATTGGGCAATATACCATAGCAAATGCATCACAAGTGTCGGAGATTTGGGATGTTACCGATATTTATAACGTGTCTAATTTCCAGAATTCAAGTGCCGCTTCAAATTTAAGCTTTACGGCAATATTAGGTGTTTTAAAAACCTATGTTGCTGTAACATCTCAAGATTACTTTGATCCCAAATTCGATTCGCGTACCTCAATAAGCAACCAAAACATAAAAGGGACCGTTTTTTTGAATAATCAAGGTGAGTTTCAAGATATAGACTATGTAATAGTAGCACCGGATAATATGCGCAACCAAGCAGAGCGTTTAGCGCAAATAAACAGAGAGCAATACAATTTGAACGTAAAAGTTTTTGGGCTGAACGAAATTTATAATGAATTCAGTACCGGCAACCAGGATATTGGGGCCATTAGGAATTTGGTTAAATATATTTATGATAATGCCAGTTCGCCCGACAAGAGAATAAAATATGTATGTTTGTTTGGCGATGGGTCTTTTGACTACAAAGACAGAGTGCCCAAAAACACCAATATAGTACCTTCATGGCACTCTTACAGCAGTTTTAATCTTACCAGTTCTTTTGTGTCCGATGATTTTTATGGCATGATGGATGCGAACGAAGGTACTATGGCAACAAGCGATAAACTGGATATTGCAGTGGGCAGAATTTTGGCCGATACCCCGCAACGTGCTAAAGAATTGGTTGATAAAATTGATTCGTATTATAAAAAAGAAGCTTTTGGAAGTTGGCAAAATAACTTTGTTGTGGTATCGGATGATGTAGATAAGGATTGGGAGGGTATTTTACAAGAAACCACCGATAATATAGGTAATTTGGTAACGCAAAAAAAACCGTTCATTAATGTTGTGAAGATACATTCTGACGCTTTTAAGCAAGAATCTTCGGCAGGTGGCGATAGATACCCGCAAGTAACCAACGAATTTGTAAATGCTGTTGATAATGGTGCATTGGTGGTCAATTATTTTGGGCATGGAGGAGAGGAAGGTTTGGCTTCAGAACGTATATTGTCAAAACCTGATGTTTTAGGGTTTCGTAATTTTAATAAGCTGAACTGTTTTGTAACGGTTACTTGCGAGTACACTAAGTTTGACAATCCATACAGAGAAACCGCAGGCGAATTTACCTATTGGAACAAGCAAGCAGGAGCTATAGGATTGATAACAACTACCCGACAGATATTTGTGTCATTTGCCATTACGTTCAATATTGTATTAGAGGAATATTTGTTTTCATATAGCGCCAAGGATACGTATGGCGATTATGAGTATCCTTCTATGGCAGAATCTTTGCGCTTAACAAAAAACGATCCCTCAATATCTTCACAAAGTCAAAGGCGATTGGTGTTTTTTATTGGCGATCCCGCCATGAAATTGGCATTCCCAAAACCAAATGTTCGATTGACAAAAATCAACAATGTGCCTATTGGTCAATCTACCGATACTTTAAAAGCGCTGGGTTACGTAAAACTTGCAGGCGAGGTAACCGATATTTCAGGGAACCTTTTAAGTAATTATAACGGAACACTTTCTACCACTATTTACGACAAGGAAATACAAAGACAAACCTTGGCCAATGATGGTACCACTTTAAACGGCCAATTAGTGAAATTGGATTTTAAAACGCTTGGTGAAATTATTTTTAGAGGTCAGGCCTCGGTAAAAAACGGACAGTTTGAATTTGATTTTGTAGTGCCAAAAGATATTGGAATTCCCGTAGGCTTTGGAAAGGTGAGTTTTTATTCAAAAAACGAGGCTCTGTTGGATAACCAATCAGGTGCCAGTGTGAATACAGTAAAAATTGGTGGTTTGAACAAAAATGCTGAAGAAGATAATATTGGGCCCGTTATTGCACTTTACATGAACGACGAAAACTTTGTTTCGGGCGGTATCACCAATGAATCGCCAACATTGTTGGCAAAGTTGGAAGATGGTAATGGTATCAATACGGCAAGTGGCATTGGGCACGATATCGTGGCTATTATTGATGGCGATGAAACAAACCCCATCGTTTTAAATGATTACTATCAAACGCAAGTTGACGATTATAAAAAAGGCGTGGTCAGCTTTCCTTTCAGGGATTTAGCACCTGGTCTCCATACTTTAACACTTAAGGCCTGGGATGTGTACAATAATTCCTCCATAGCTGAAATTCAGTTTATTGTATATGATAAAGATGAAGTTTTACAGATAAATAATGTGCTAAACTACCCAAATCCCTTTGTAAATTACACAGAATTTTGGTTCAATCACAATAGTTCGGCGCCCCTGAACGTTTCTATACAGATATTCACGGTCTCCGGGAAATTGGTTAGAACCTTAAACGGACAAACCTCAGGAGGGGCAATAACCAACAGTTCATTGTCTAGGGATATTGTGTGGGATGGAAGGGATGATTTTGGCGATAGAATAGGCAAGGGCGTCTATATTTACAAACTTACCGTCCAGTCCGACTTCTTAAATAAAAAAGTAGAAAAAATTGAGAAACTTGTTATACTCTAATAAAAATTTATATTTGTTTAATTAAAATTAATTTATGAAGAATCAACTATTGCTATTGACCGTATTTGCTTTTGTTTTAAAAATTGACGCACAAACAACCATAATTCCTAAAGAGAACGATACTCGAGTTATTACAACGGGAATGCCGTTTACATTGATCGCTCCAGATGCCAGGGCAGCAGGTATGGGCGATATGGGTGTTGCAACTTCTGTTGACGCCTTTTCACAACAATGGAATTCATCAAAATATGTGTTTTCAGAAACACAATCTGGTTTTTCATTAAGCTATACACCCTACTTAAAAAAACTGGTCAATGATATTGGAGTTGGGTATTTAACATATTTTAATCGTTTGGATGAACGTAGTGCTTTTGCAGCGAGTTTTAAGTATTTTGGATTGGGAAGCATTGAACTTACTGATAATGTGGGAAATTCTACCGGAACTGAAAAACCAAATGAGTTGGCATTGGATGTTTCTTATGCTTTGAGGTTAACAGACCAGTTTGCTATGTCTGTTGCCATGCGGTATTTGCGTTCTGATTTAAGGCTCAATTATGATGAAAACACAGACGCAAGTGCAGCCAATAGTTTTGGAGTGGATATTTCAGGATATTACCAAAGTGAAGAAGAAGCCTATGCCGATTTTAACGGACGTTGGAGAATGGGTTTTGCAATTCAAAACATCGGGCCCAAGTTTAAATATGATGATGGCGGACAAGATAATTTTCAACCCACCAACTTGCGTTTAGGAGCTGGTTTCGATTTTATATTTGATGATTACAACAAGGTAGCAGTAACTGCCGAGGTTACTAAACTATTGGTGCCAACACCACCTATTTATGGTGATGAATATAATTATACCGATACCAATAGCAATGGCACTTATGATGAAGGGGTAGATGTGTTGGGTAGCAAGACCGATCAACAAAACATAATCATACAAGGCCAAGATCCAAACGTAGGCTTTTTATCTGGAATGTTTCAATCATTTGGTGACGCTCCAGGAGGTTTTAGGGAGGAAATAAAAGAGTTTACATGGGCTTTGGGTGCGGAATATGTATACCAAGATTCGTTTGCCTTTAGAACAGGATATTTTAACGAAAGTGAAGAAAAAGGGGCGAGGAAATTTTTCTCTCTAGGCGCTGGTTTTAAAGCGAATGTGGTAAACATTGACTTGTCTTATTTGTTTTCGGCATCCAAAATCCAAAGTCCTTTAGATAGTACGTTGCGATTCTCACTAACATTCAATATTGGTGCAGGAACTTACAATGAGTACTAACCAATTGTTAAATAAATAATAACAAAAAACTATTGCTTTCTGCAATAGTTTTTTGTTTAAAATAGTTTCTTAACTTTAATAAAAATATGATAAGTACATGACAAAAATTAACTTTTAGAAATGAACTACTAGTAATTTTCAGGATAATCAAGACCTCACAGGTGGGGTGTAAAATTTGAAGTATTTAAAATTTAAAATTTCGTTCTCTTTTTTATCTTCAATAATGAATTTAAAAATGACTTAAAGCCTTTATTTTACTAACTTTTTAGGTTTTAAACACCGAAAAAGTTTAAAAAACAGACCGAACGATTTTTTTATGAATACGCACAAATTTGACACCCCACCTCACAGGTTTCCAAAACCCGTGAGGTCTGCGTGACAAACAAGCCTTAATATGCTAAATGTGTGTGGTTTATATTTATATTCTTAAATTTTTGTCATGTACTAAAAAAAACATGGTTTTGTTAATTTGATTGGGTTGATTCGTTTTTTGGAATATTTTCATAAAACAACTTTGTGCAACTCTTTGTTAACTTTGTGTAACTCTGTGGAATAATTTTAAAGAAAGGAAAATTACTAACAACAAGAACAAAAGATATAGACGCATGAAAGAATTAAAAATAGAATCCACATTATTTATCTTCGATACCATTGAAGAACTTCCAAAGGACGTTATGTCTTTAATGAAAAAGGCCTTTGAAGCCAGGGATAAAGCCTATGCCCCTTATTCAAACTTTCATGTAGGCGCCGCCATACTTTTAGAGAATGGAGAAATAATAACAGGGAACAACCAAGAAAACGCGTCGTATCCATCAGGATTATGTGCCGAACGCACCGCTATTTATTACGCAGGTTCGCAATATCCAGAGGTTAAAATTGTAAAAATGGCCATTTCAGCAACATCAAAAAACAAACCCACATCAACGCCCATTCCACCTTGTGGGGCGTGCAGGCAAGCTATTGCGGAGTATGAAATAAAACAAAAAACACCTATAGAAATCTATTTTATGGGGGAATCGGGCCATGTTGCAAAATCGAATTCACTTACCAATTTGTTGCCTTTGGTTTTTGATAAATATTTATTGTAAATCAGGGTTGTCCGATAAAAATGTTTACAAACTGCAATTGGTATTAGTGTGTTTATCAATTAATAACGACCAAATCTTTATTCTATATTCTAACAGCGAAGCGGTCTTGATTCCTTACAGGATAACAATGATTGTAAATATTCCTAATAATGTAAAATTAGCAAGTGCTTAATCGATTGAAATTTTCAATCCAATGGCATTCAGCCTCAAAAATTATTAAAAAGATAATCTTGTATAGAATGCACTATTTTTTCGATATTTTTTCGACTTTAATTAATTTACGTTTTTTCAATAGCAGACAAAGTGTTACTTTTGTATTTCGCATAAGTAAAACCTAAAAATAGTCGATGCAAAAAATCACAAAAGAGGTTTACCTCAAATGGTACGAAGATATGTTGTTTTGGAGAAAGTTTGAAGACAAACTGGCTGCCGTTTACATACAACAAAAAGTAAGAGGATTTCTTCACTTATACAACGGTCAAGAAGCTGTTTTGGCGGGTGCTTTACATGCTATGGATTTGACAAAGGATAAAATGATAACGGCTTACCGTAACCACGTACAGCCCATAGGGATGGGTGTGGACCCCAAGCGTGTTATGGCAGAATTATACGGAAAGGTTACAGGCACCTCTCAAGGTATGGGTGGTTCTATGCATATTTTTTCAAAAGAACACCGTTTTTATGGCGGGCATGGTATTGTGGGAGGACAAATTCCTTTAGGCGCCGGTATAGCATTTGGCGATAAATACCATGGTAGTGATGCGGTAACACTGTGCTGTTTTGGTGATGGTGCTGCCAGACAAGGTTCACTTCATGAAACATTCAATTTAGCAATGCTTTGGAATTTACCTGTGGTATTTGTTTGTGAAAACAATGGGTATGCCATGGGCACCTCTGTTGAGCGTACTGCAAACCATACCGATATTTGGAAACTAGGTAAGGGATACGAGATGCCATGTGGCCCGGTTGACGGGATGAATCCTATAAAAGTGGCGGAAGCGTTTGATGAAGCCATTCAACGCGCCCGAAAAGGTGGCGGTCCCACATTCTTAGAACTGAAAACGTATCGTTATAGAGGTCATTCCATGAGTGATGCGCAACATTACAGAACAAAGGATGAAGTTGAGGAATATAAAAAAATTGATCCAATTACACAGGTAAAAGATGTTATTTTGGAAAAAAATTATGCCTCAGAAGACGATTTGAAAGTTATAGACAAGCGCGTAAAAGAAAAAGTGGCTGAATGTGAAAAATTTGCAGACGAATCCGCATATCCAGAAACACAGCAGCTTTACGATATGGTTTACGAGCAAGAAGACTATCCATTTATACAACATAAAATATAAGCTATGGCAGAAATTATAAATATGCCGCGATTGAGCGATACCATGGAAGAAGGAACTGTTGCTACGTGGTTGAAAAAGGTGGGCGATAAAATAAGTGAAGGCGATATTTTAGCTGAAATTGAAACGGATAAAGCCACCATGGAGTTTGAATCGTTTCATGAAGGCACCTTGCTTTATATTGGGATTAAAGAAGGCGAGACCACTAAAGTAGATGAGCTTTTGGCCATTATTGGCGATGAAGGCGAAGATATATCCGGATTAATAGATGGTGGCGGTAAAACTTCCGAGTCTGCCTCGTCGGCAGACAGCGAAGCGAAAGAGGAACCTTCTAAATCCGAGGAATCGTCAAAAAAAGATGACAAGTCTGAAGATAATGCTTCCAATGAAACAGAAAAAGAAGCAGTAAACGAAGATGATTCTGATAAAGAAGAAAAGTCAGCTCCCTCTACTTCAGAGAAGTCTGGGGAGGGGCTTCTTCCTGAAGGCGTTATTGTGGTAACCATGCCACGTTTAAGCGATACCATGGAAGAAGGTACCGTTGCCACATGGCTTAAAAAAGTAGGCGATACCGTTGCTGAAGGTGATATTTTAGCGGAGATTGAAACCGATAAAGCCACCATGGAATTTGAATCTTTCCAATCGGGTACATTATTGTATATAGGATTAAAAGAAGGCGAATCGGCAAAAGTAGATTCTTTATTGGCCATTATAGGGCCTGCGGGTACCGATGTTTCTGGGGTTGCCGGTAATTTTAGTTCTAAATCTGACGCAGCCAAAAAGGAAGAAGCGTCCAAAAAAGAAGAGCCAAAACAAGAAGCGCCAAAAGAAAACGCATCTAAAACCGAAGTTGTAAAGGAAAGTGCAAAAGAGGAAGCACCAAAAACAACCACTGCTTCTAAACCTGTGGCGAATGCTACTTCTAATGGTAGGTTGTTTGTATCGCCCTTGGCGAAAAAAATAGCGGAGGAAAAAGGAATCAACTTATCGCAAGTAAAAGGATCCGGTGAAAATGGACGTATTGTAAAAACCGACGTTGAGAATTTTGTTCCACCTGCACAATCGGCCGCAGCCGGTGGTGTTTTTGTGGCAACGGGTCAAGAAGATTTTGAAGAGGTTCCCAATTCGCAAATGCGTAAGGCCATTGCCAAAGCATTGACAAATTCCAAGTTTACCGCACCCCATTATTACTTAAATGTGGAGTTTGATATGGCGAACGCGATAGCGTTCCGCGAGCAATTCAATACCATTCCAGATACTAAAATATCTTACAACGATATAATAGTGAAGGCTTGTGCCTTGGCTTTAAAACAGCATCCACAAGTAAACTCACAGTGGTTTGCAGATAAAATGCGATTGAACCACCATGTACACATAGGTGTGGCGGTAGCGGTTCCTGATGGCTTGGTAGTGCCTGTGGTTAAGTTTGCCAACGAGCAAAGTTTACCACAAATTGGCGCCGCAGTAAAAGAACTTGCAGGCAAAGCTAGAAACAAAAAGTTAGCGCCCCAAGACATGGAAGGCAGTACGTTTACTGTTTCCAACTTAGGGATGTTTGGTATAGATACCTTTACATCTATCATCAACCAACCAAATTCTGCCATTCTTTCTGTTGGAAACATTGTTGAAAAACCAGTGGTTAAAAACGGACAAATAGTAGTAGGAAATACTATGAAATTGTCTTTAGCTTGCGACCATAGGACGGTTGACGGTGCCACAGGCGCCCAATTCCTTCAAACATTAAAAGGGTATATTGAAAACCCGGTGACGATGTTGGTGTAACAAATTCCTGTGCTTGCAGGAATCCATAATATTAAAAACCTGTTTTATTTGTTTGAAGCAGGTTTTTTTTATCTTTAAACTCTAATAAATTTCACATGAAACTTCCATAACGAGTTTTCAATACCAAAGGTAATGATTATATGAAAGTCCCGATAGCTATCCGGGATGACCATTAAAAAACAATAAAAATAAACACATGAAAAAAACAGCTATCCTTTTATTATTAATGTTTTCGTTTGCTTGTAAATCTTCAACGGTTGTTGTAAACAATCAAGATTCCAGTCAAAATAGCATTCCAAAATCATCAAAAAATGAGGTTATTGTACCATCAATCCCAAATGCTTTAAAGCCTCATTTAATAACCAGTTCAGAACTCAAGGATATAGTAACCTATTTAGCCTCTGATGCATTGCAAGGTAGGGATACAGGTTCTGAAGGCATTGAAAAAGCAGCGGTTTATATCGAAAACATCTTCAAAAAAAACGATATAAAACCCTATTTTGAAACTTATAGAGATAGTTTTAAGTTAAAAGGTATGGATGCTTATAATATTGTCGGTTTTATTGAAGGTAATGACGCCACACTTAAAAATGAAATCGTTATTATTGGCGCACATTACGACCATATTGGTTCTGCAAAAAAAGTAGGTGATGACACTATTGCAAACGGCGCCAATGATAACGCCGCAGGCAGCAGTGGGGTTTTGGAAATTGCCGAATATTTTTCAGCTAAAAAAAATAATAAACGAAGTATTATGATTGCTTTGTTCTCTGCTGAGGAAAAAGGACTTAAAGGATCGGAGCATTTGGCAAAAAAACTAAAAACCCAAAATATAGATTTATATATGATGCTTAATTTTGAAATGATTGGCGTCCCTTTTACAGACCGACCTTATGACGCCTTTATTACAGGTTATGAATTATCCAACATGTCCGCCAAAATAAATGAATACACCAACTCCAACCTCACAGGTTTTTCAGCAGTTTCAAAACAGTACAATCTGTTTAAACAATCTGATAATTACGCATTTTATCAAGAGTTTAAATTGCCATGCCAAACCATTTCAAGTTGCGATTTGTCCAATTACGATTATTACCACCATGTGGATGATGAGGCCGATAAATTGGATTATGGCCACATGGCAAGTTTAATAAATAAAGTGATTCCAGCAATTGAAATGATGTGCAATACGCCCACCAAAGAAATAAAAATGACCCATGAGTAAAAACGTTATTATAACAGGAACGAGCAGGGGCATCGGTTTCGAATTGGTACAGTTATTCGCAAATGCAGGACATAATGTATTGGCGCTTTCGCGGAACGAAAAACCCATCCAAAATTTAGCACAACAAAATGTAACGGCTTTTTCGTTTGATTTGAATCATCCAGAAGCTTATGAAAAAGTGGAAACCTTCATCAATGAAAATTGGCAGCAGGTAGATGTTTTAATCCATAATGCAGGGGCGCTTTTGAAGAAACCTTTTTCAGAAAGTTCCATGCAAGCCTTTGAAGCCATTTATAAAACCAATGTATTTGGCGTTGCGGAATTGACAAGAATCGTACTTCCCTTCATGAAAAAAGGCAGTCATGTAGTAACTATCAGTTCTATGGGAGGTGTGCAGGGCAGTATGAAATTTCCGGGTTTGGCGGCATACAGCTCCAGTAAAGCTGCCGTAATCACTTTAACAGAATTGTTGGCTGAAGAATATAAAGAATCAGGAATTTCATTTAATGTGTTGGCATTGGGTGCTGTACAAACCGAAATGTTGGAAGAAGCTTTCCCAGGATATCAAGCACCAACTACAGCATTGGAAATGGCACACTATATTTTTGATTTTTCCCTTAACGGGAACAAATACTATAACGGGAAACTGTTGCAGGTTTCCAATTCTACGCCTTAAAGATATTACCGATTTATTGGAAAAGATAATCCAAAAGCTGCTGCGCCACTGTATTGATCCAAAGAAGGGGGAATGTAATAAGTAAAGGCAATTTCAACGCCATGATCACGGCCTAAAGCGAGTCCAAGAGTGACAGGAATATGTAAGACTAAACCTTTTTTCTCATTAAGAATTGTTGGAGTATAAGTTACAAATTTACCAATAGAGGTGCCGATACCTAACTCTAAATAAGGAGCCACATAGGGAATAGGGGCGGCGATTCGAGCTTTTCCACCAATTAAAAAGGCTTTTGATGTTACTTGGTATTGAGATAAGTTGGGGTCTGCGCCATCTGGATGGGGTGCTGTTGAAATAAATCCGATATATGGGCGTACACCAAACCATTTGGTTAAGCCCATAACATATTCGGCTTGTGCATAGATTCCAGTTCCAATTATATCATAATTTTCATCGGGAGCACTCATACCAAGCCCAATAGATGCTTGGATAAATTCACCTTTTCTTGGTTGGGCTTTTGTAATGTTTAAAAAGAAAACAGTTACGATGGTAGCAATAAAAACTTTGCGAGAAGATAAAAGCATATCAGTCATTTTATGGGATTACAATATTATAATTTTTTCAATAATAATTATATCTTTTATTTGAACTCATCTTGACTTTTTGTTTTTAACCGAAAATGAGTTGAAATTTGTTCAGATGAGACTATTTTTGAGAGGCATAGCATCGCTACGCATAAGAAAATAGACGAGATATGGGCGAATTTCAGCCATTTTTTAGGAAATAGAAAAAGACAAGATGAGTTCTTTGTGAAAAAATTCCTTTATTCAACAATTATAATTTAAATGTTGGAGCAACGGAAAACAATTGCAATAAACATGGTTTATGAATAAATATAAATGCATCATATTCGATTGCGATGGCGTATTGGTAGACAGCGAACCCATAAGCATCCAAGTGTTGGTAGATATGGCTAATGAACTGGGAGCCAATATAGATTTGGCTTACGGCATGAAACACTTTAAAGGCAGTTTCATGAAAGCGTGCATTGAAAAAATTTCTCTGCTTATTAACAAAACTGTACCAGCTACTTTTGAAAACGATTATAGAACGGAAAGTTTTAGAAGATTTAATGAAAGCATGAAGCCCATTAAAGGTATTAAGGACGTTTTGGATCGTTTAGAATTGCCATTTTGTGTGGCATCCAGTGGGCCAGAGAATAAAATAAGGCTCAATTTAGAACTCACAGGCTTATTGCCATATTTTGAAAACAACATTTTTAGCTGTTATACCATCCAAAAATGGAAACCAGACCCTGCGGTATTTCTTTGGGCTGCTGAAACTATGGGCTATAAACCTAATGAATGCTTGGTGATTGAAGACAGTGTATCTGGAGTTATAGCAGCAAAAAACGGTGGCTTTGACGTATTTGGTTATACAGAGCATGATAGTGAAAATGAGTTACAGGAAGTTGCAACAAAAACTTTTAATGACATGTCCAAACTTTTGGAAATGATATAGTGGATTAATTGAGTAAGCTTAAACAATAAGTTTCTAAACAATCGTCTTTTAACTTCTTAAAACTTTCAGACTTAATAAACTATAAACTTATAAACCAATAACCTCATAACCTTAGTTACTGCTGCTGTTGCTGTTGTTGTTGAATGCGTTCCAAATTGCGCTGGTAACTATTATTGGTTTCAGAACCCGTAAAAGTATTTGGTGGTACTACCAGTGCTGTATCCTTGTTTTTTGTAGTGCTCACCTCTACTTTAACAAACAGATCAGATTCTACTTTTCTTTTAAAAACACCTTTAACTGGGGAGCAGTCGGAGTAGTTTCTGCCAACCGCTAAACGTATGTGGTTTTCGTTTGCAATAGCATTGTTTGTTGGGTCTATCCCTAGCCAGCCATAAAATGGGATGTAAGCTTCTATCCACGCGTGGGTGGCGCCCTCACCTCTGGAGATGTTATCGGACGGACAAATATAACCACTTACATAGCGCGCGGGAATGTCGCACATTCTAACCATTTGCAGTAAAATAGTGGTAAAATCTTGACACACACCTGCTTTTAAATTCCAAACATCATCTAAAGTAGAGTCCACATTAGTAATGCCTGTTATGTATTTAAAATTTGTATAAACGTATTCACAAAGTTCCAAAGCGGCCACATAAGGTGTTTTTTCCTTAATGTTTTTTTCCTTGATTAAGTTTACAATAGCTTCCGATCCGCTAAAAGATTGATATTTTAAAAAGTCAAAAACTTCGGCATTATATTTTATAGCATTTAATTCATCCCATTGTGTTTTAGCGTCTTTAGTATCTTCTGGAAATAATCGCTCATAGGTAATTACCTCGATTTCAGATATGATGGATAATTCATCATGTGGTTCTGAAATTAAAAAAGTACCTACTCTATTATTATAAAAATCGATATAGGTTTCAATAAAAGGATTGTTGGTAACCGATAGAAAATGGGACATCACCTTTTGATAAGCATCATTTATAGGATGCAATCTAATTAAATTGGCTCCATCAATTACAGGATTACTATAACTGTATTTCGTAATGTGTTTTATGTAGAATGTTGGCATAATATTTTTAAATAAATCAATTTGTATTGGAAAAGTAAACCGAATTAATATTCATTGAAATATTTCTGATATCGTCTTTAATTCCTTCAATGTAATTGTGTAATCCTTGGGCGTTAATACTTTCAATGGTGGTGTATTTAATAGTGCTTTCTAACTTCCCGAGCAAAAATTCGAGATTGTTTTTTTCAAGTTCATTACTTTCAATAAGCTGGTTTATGTGTCTGTTGAGGTTGTTTACACAATAATACACCGATCTTGGAAATAGTTTATCTTGGAAAACCATTCCTATAATATGGTCTTCATTAAAAGTGGATTTATGGGTCTTTAAATAGAGTTGATAACCACCAACAGAAAGCAATAAATTTTTCCAGTAGAAGCCTTTTTCTAAACTATCGGATGTTTTACCGATCTCGATGAGTTTAAGTGCCGTAAAATCTGAAATTTGTATAACCCGTTCCAGATATTTACCTACGTTCATAAAGTTATATGCAGCACCACGCTCTTGGGTAATATCTGAGGTTCCATAATAAATCAAATGAAATTTCCTGAGGTCTTCCAAAAACTGCACAGGATCTTCTTCCCGGAGTCTTCTAGGCAGATCTTTATCGGTAAGATACAGGTAGTAGTTGTTGATGCATAGCCAGATCTCCCTGGAAATATGCTCTTGAACACTTCTGGCATTTTCCCGTGCCTTGGTAACAATATTTAAAATAGAATTGGAATTACCTAAGTTTAATACCATATAATCAATGCATTCAATGGCGTCCTCCGTATGAAACTCATTTTCCGAAGTGGTAAAATTATTTATTATTGGTGTCCATGAAAATAGTTCGGGCGAGTCTTGGTTTGCATAAAAATTCACTTTCAGCAAGCTTAAAATACCATTTCCACGTTCCATATATCTATCTAACCAAATAAGGTTATTTGCTACTCTACTTAACATATATACTGTTTTTCAGAATTATTGTAATACCCATGTGTCTTTACTGCCACCACCTTGCGAGCTGTTCACCACCAAGGAGCCTTTTTTAAGAGCCACCCTTGTAAGTCCGCCCGGGCAAATATCTATCCCGTCTTTACCGGCAAGTGCAAAGGGGCGTAAATCGATGCATCGTGGAGAAAGTTGACCGTTAATATAGCAGGGTGCTGTTGATAAGCGCAATATGGGCTGTGCGATAAAACCGCTTGGTTTCGTTTTTACGTTATCAAGATACTCTTTTATTTCGGCATCCGTTGCTTCATGCCCCATTAACATACCATAACCACCACTACCATCGGTTTTTTTAATAACCATATCTTTTATGTTCTTCACAACATAATCAAAGTCGTCCGGTTTTCCTAATTGATAGGTTTCAATATTTTTTAAGATGGGTTCTTCATCTAAATAATACTTAATCATATCGGGCACGTAAATGTAAATCGCTTTATCGTCCGCAATACCAGTTCCGGGCGCATTCACAATATTTACATTACCTTTTCTGTAAGCGGACATAATACCCGCAACTCCCAATACACTGGTGGCGTTAAACTCCAGCGGGTCCAAAAAGTCGTCATCAACCCGACGGTAAATCACATCCACTTGCTTTAAGCCATTGGTGGTTTTCATGTACACAAAATGGTTTTTCACAACCAAATCGCTGCCTTCCACCAATTCAATACCCATCAATCTAGCTAGGGTTGTATGTTCGTAGTAAGCCGAATTGTATATGCCAGGAGTCAATAGAACGATATTAGGATTTGATTTATCAGAAAGTTCCTTTAACTTTTTATAAAGCATATTGGGGTAGTTTGAAACAGACCTTACATTGCTCTTTGGTAAAATACCGGGAAACAAACGTTTGGAAATCTCGCGGTTTTCAAGCATATAACTCACACCAGATGGCGTTCTTAAATTATCTTCAAGTACATAAAACTCACCATCATTATTTCTAATCAAATCCACTCCCGAAATATGTACATACACATCATAAGGCACTTTTACGCCTTTCATTTCGCGTAAAAAATTCGGACATGAATAAATCAATTCAGCTGGAATTATCCCATCCTTAATAATAAACTGCTCATTATAGATATCTTTAATGAAAAGGTTTAAAGCTTTTAGGCGCTGTTTGATGCCCGTTTCAATTTTCTTCCATTCTTCGGCAGTTATAATTCTTGGAACAATGTCAAAAGGAAATATTTTTTCAATGCCCTCATTGTCGTTATAAACCGTAAAGGTTACACCTTGGCTCATAAATAATTGTTTGGACAAATCCTCTTTTTTTGTAAGTACCTCGGGAGGTGTTTTTTTCAGGAATTCAACAAATCCTTCATATTGAGCTCTAAATTTTACATTTTCACAGTACATTTCGTCCCAAGTACTTGGGAGTTTGTCATAAGAAGAGAAAAGATGATCATTCATATTTTATAGCGTATAGAACCAAATATAATAAATTATTGAAAAATACTTAACGATTTAACGATTTATGTAAATAAAAATTAAGCTTTATTGCGATTCGTTAAAAATAATTCGAAATTTTAATAAGTACTATATTTTTTCTTGGTTTAATTGTGCACTAGATAATTTTCATTAAAAAAGTATGTGTTTAATTTACTAAAAAAATACGAAGTATTCAGGCAACTTAAAATTATATTTAAAAAATAAATCATCATCAGGCAACCATTAGCATAAAATTTGCGTCTTTAAAAGTAGAAGGTTAAAATGAACCCATTTTTGAAAGTCATACCATTACATAAAAATGAATCGGAGCTTATCAAACGCGCTGTAAAAAACAATCGTGAAGCGCAACACGTGTTGTTTGAACTGCATGCTCCAAAAATGTTAAGTGTTTGCAGGTATTATATAAAGGATGTGCAACATGCTGAAGAAGCGATGCTCAACGGTTTTTTTAAAGTGTTTTCCAATATGAAGGATTTTAGGGCTGAAGGCAGTTTTGAAGGGTGGATACGGCGCATTATGGTTAGGGAATCCATTTCGTTTTTAAGGCAGCAAAAACACATAGAGTTTCCTGTTGAAGAAGTTGATTTTAAAAATGAATTTGATAATACCATTAATACAAACATGGAAGTTGCCGAGATTCAGCAACTTATAGATGGGCTACCGGAAGGTTATAAAATTGTATTTGTAATGTATGCCATAGAAGGGTATAAGCACCATGAAATTGCCGATATGTTGAAAATTACAGAAGGCACTTCAAAATCGCAATTATTTAAAGCACGCAAAATGCTACAGGAAAAATGGCACGAATTAAATAAAACAACAAGTTATGGAACCAAATAAATTTGAACAAAACCTAAAAGAAAAGTTGGAAGGCAGAACCTTGCAGCCATCAAACGAGGCATGGACCAAGCTTTCAGGGCGTTTAGACTATGAAAATAAAAAGCAAAACAGCAAAACTTTTTGGTGGTTTGGTATCGCTGCCAGTGTTATAGGAATATTGTTTGTCGGGTTTCAGTTTTTTAATATTGAGGAAATAAAACCCGTGATTGTTGATGCACCCACTATTATTGAGCAGAATGGAAATCCACCAGCTCCAGTTGAAGCAGTTGATAAACCAAATACAGCTATAGAAAAAATCCAATTAAATGAAACACCACTAGCTAATATTAAAAACAACCCTATTGTGATTGCTGAAGAAAGCATCATTCCAAAGGAAAAAATTCAAGAGCAAAAGCCAATTATGGTTAAACAAGAGACTTTAACATTTGAAGCCCAAAAAATACAGGATGTTGTGGCGCAAGTGCAAAAACTAAAAGAGAACAATCAGGAGGTTTCAGACGATGCCATTGACGCCCTATTGCTACAAGCACAAAAAGAAATAAGACTGAAAGAATTATATAACAAAACTACTGGAGTGGTAGATGCCAATATGTTGCTTGAAGAAGTTGAAAACGATTTAGACCAATCGTTTAGAAGCAAAGTGTTTGAAGCCATTAAAGCAAGTTATGGTACGGTGAAAACCGCCGTGGCGCAACGTAACAACTAAATCATTCCTGCGTAGGCAGGAATCTCATCAACAATAACTAAAAACTTTAAAAACATTCATCAAATCAACCATTAATCAAAAGATGCTGAAACTAAATTCAGTATTAAAAAACGAACAGTTATGCAAACAATTACAAAGTATTTGGCACTGGCGGTGCTCAGTTTAAGCGTGCAATTCATCCATGCACAAGACACCATTCAAAATGTAAATAACAAAGACAAAATTGAGGTCTTAAAAAATCTTAAGGAGCACATCCAAAATGAGGAGCGCAATTTTTTAAAGGCTGAAGTGGAAGCTATTAATGAACGGTTGGATAAGGGCGATATTTCAAGTGCCGAAGCAGAGATTTTAAAAAAGGAAGCAGCAAAAAAACGGGCGCTAAATATTGAAGATCGATTAGCCATTATTGATAATAAAATAGCGCTTATGAAACGTAATGATGAAGGCTACCGTATTAATAATGAAGAAGATTTATCAAGAGTCGGTTTTAGTATAGGAGGCAATGATGACAGTTTTGCCGGGATAAAAATCAATTATAAGAACAAGCCAAAAAAATACGATTTACGTACATCCAGCGATTTTGTATTGGCTTTTGGTTTAAACAATGCCATTATTGAAGGTGAAAAACTGGACGATTCGCCATACAAATTTGGTGGTTCCCGCTTTTTTGAAATAGGGTGGGCGTGGAAAACCCGTGTGTTTAAAGAATCGAATTTCATGCGTTTTAAATATGGGTATTCGTTTCAAATGAATGGTTTAAAACCAACCGATAACCAATATTTTGTTCAGCAAGGCGACCAAACGGTGTTGGAAGAATTTCCTGAAAACCTTAAAAAAGCAAAACTATCTGTAACCAATTTGGTGTTCCCGGTGCATTTTGAATTTGGACCTTCTAAAAAAATAGAAAAAGACACTTATTTTAGGTACTCAACGGATAACCAATTTAAAATAGGACTTGGAGGTTATGGCGGATTTAACATCGATACCCGTCAAAAATTAAAATATGAGTTGGATGGTGAACGCGTAAAAGAAAAACAAAAACATGAATTCAATACCACTAATTTGGTGTACGGTTTAAGTGGCTATATCGCTTTTGATGAGGTGGCACTCTATGTAAAATACGATTTATCCCCTATTTTTAAAGACCAAGCCATTAAACAGAATAATATTTCCATCGGATTGCGGTTTGATATGGATTAGTCAATTTTAATTTGGAATTGCAAAAAGGTTTCGTTAAACATGAAGCCTTTTTTATGCATTTATTTGGTTGTTGTTTATGTTTTTGAATGTGGAAAGTTGCGGTTTTGTTTACAAGAGTTTTCCAAAGTAAAATCAGGATAGCATTCAGTGAAACATTGTTTTAAAATTAGAATAAAAAGAGATGCTTTTACCTCAGTACTTTGTTGTACCACGTACTTTTATTCGGTTTGTTCAATAAATTCTGAAAAAGTCAAAATCGTAGTGTTCTCAATTTTTTCTAAAATCAGTAAGTCTTTATCTCCTGTAATTAAATAATCTGCTTTTGAATCTACTGATAAATTCAGTAAAAAGTTGTCTTTTGAATCTCGACAAATATTAATTTCAGACTTTACCTTAACTAATTCTCCGAATTGGTCAAAATACTCAAGGAATTTCTCAATATCTTTTTTAGAGAAATATTTTTTAAATTTTGGACGACTTACAACGTCAATAAATTCTTCGAGAAGTTCGGGTGAAAAAACCAATACAATTCTCTTGTTTTCAATCAGTTTGTCAATTTGACTGAATTTTTTGGAAATAAGAAAGCTAATCCAAAGATTTGTATCAAGAATTATTTTCTCATTTTTCATACCGTGATGTTCTCACTTGCTCTACTTCTTTAGTAATGTCATCTAAAGAAATTTCATCATTGGATTTGGCTCTTATTTTTTTAAGCAGAGTAGAGAAGTCCGATTTGTATTTTTCTTTATTAATCTTAATCAAGTTTAAATCCGCCAAATCCTTTAGAAGTTTCTTAGCTTTCGGATTTATTATATCAATTCGGATAGTTTCCATTTTCTTTAATTTTCTATAAATCTACTTAATTATAATGAAATTACGAATTTTTGTAGTTATATGGTGCAACAACTGTTACAAAAACAAGTAGACTTCATACAGTAAAGTTTTTTATATCTCCCATTTAACTAGTTTTTTAGGGTGTTGTTCAACATTTCGTTGGTTTTTAAGATGGGTTTTTAAATAAGTTAGGCCTATTCTTTTATAAAATGCATTTGGCTGGTACGTGCGTTAGCGATAGAAACGGTTAGCTTTTGGCGAGTACGCGCAGCGAGCCAAAACTAGTAGTGTATAGCGCGACCCTTGTGGTAACGCCCAAAATATTATAATTATAGAATCTCTATTTACCTCCCACCCGGTGGGCAATACATCTTCAAATAATTGGTAAACAAGGTGTTTAAATGTTTGGTAGTGCCTTCGCCCTCTCTAATACCATGGGTACGGTTGGGGTAGGGCATAAACTGGAATTGTTTGTTATACTTTACCAGCTCGTTTATTAAAATTTCGGCATTTTGGTAATGCACATTATCATCGCCCGTACCGTGAATGACTAACAGGTTTCCTTGTAAATTTTTAGCATAGGTTGCTGGAGATCCTTTTACGTAATCTTCCATATTTTCTTGTGGCAAGCCCATATAGCGCTCTTGGTACACATTATCATAAGTCAGTAGATTTGAAATGGCCGCCACCGAAATACCCGTTTTATATATTTCTGGATATTGAAACATTAAATTTAGAGTGGTGGTGCCGCCACCGCTCCACCCCCAAACCGCCATGCGTTCTGGGTCTACAAAATTCCATTTTAAAATTTCTTTGGCAGCCATAGCTTGGTCTCTAATATTAATCTGGCCTATTTTGCTGTAAATGCTTTTTCGCCATGCGCTTCCTTTTGGTGCCGGTGTGCCGCGGTTATCCAACGAGATGTAAATGTATCCATCATCGGCCATATCGCCCATATAATTTCTATTTCTGCCAGTGCCATACGTGTCTTTAACGGTTGCGGTTCCAGGTTCAGAATACACATATAAAACAACCGGATATTTTTTTGAAGCATCAAAGTTGGTGGGTTTTACCATCCATCCGTCCATTTCAACACCATCGGCCGTCGTGATTTTAAAGAACTCCACTTTTTTGGTTTCTTGCAGCATAGAAAGATTGGCTTCTATGCTTCCTTCGGTATTTATGGGTTTATGGTTTGCCAATGAAATGATTTCGGATGCGGGTTTTGTAAAATGATTGGAAAACGTATGGACCGCAAACGCTCCCGTGGACGATACATTATAACCATGGGTGCCTTGTAATGATTTCGGACTCATCAATTCCAAAGTTCCTTTACCGTTTAACGGGGTTTTGTACAGATAACTTTGTGTAGCATTATCAGGTGATGCCAAAAAATACACAAGCCCTTTTTTTGAATCGATATAAGACAGGTCGATAAAATCGTAATGGCCTTTGGTGATTAATTGCTCCTCTTTTCCTTCTAAAGACAGGTTATATAAATGTCTCCAACCATCTTTTTCCGAAGTCCATAAAATATTTTTTCCATCATTGTGCCAAATAAAGTTGTTGGTAAAATCAATGTCGTATTTATTGCCTGTTCTATAAATATCTACCCAAGCTTCATCTTTTTCTTCATAAATTACTTTGGAAACTCCTGAGTTAGGTTCAGCCATAAACAATTTGCTTTGGTTTTGTTTTCTGTTTAATTGTTGAATCAGTAATTTTTCAGTAGAAGGAATAAACTCCATACGCACTAAATAGTTTTGACGTGCATCTCCAGGAATTGACATCCAAGTGGTTTTGGCATCATCAACAGTGACCACGCCCACTTTGCAAGCGGATGGGGTTTCGCCTGTTTTTGGGTATTCAATGGGAATGATTTGAGAGTAAATGGAATCGGTATTGTTTATCATGTAAAAGGTCTTGGTGTCGCTGGCATCAATTTGCCAATAGGCAATGGATTTGCTATCAGGACTCCAACGGAAACCATCCCTACAAAAAAACTCTTCTTCATAAACCCAATCAAAGGTCCCGTTGATCAAGGTGGTGGTGCCATCGGTGGTAAGGGCCTTAATTTTTGAAGTGCTTAAATTTTCCACATACAAATTATTATCACTTACATAAGCGGCTAATTTGCCGTCGGGAGAAATTTTCGCAAACATAAGCGACGATTCTGGCAGCGTTTTACCAAGTTGTTGCAACTGTCCAGTAACCAAGTTTGAAATCCAGTAATCGCCTTTGGTATTGATGCGCCAAACACGTTTGGTGTTTGTAAACAATAGCACTTTTTGCTCGTCTTCCGAAATATTAAAATAACTTACGGCAAGTGGCTTATCGCTACCCGCAGGTGTTAATTGTTTTTTCGATATCAATACTTTTGAAGTGTAGGAAGGAAGTGTATATTGAACAATGCCTTCATTCTGGACACTGTAATACGAATGGCCATCCTTAGACCATTTGAACCCGCCACTTTGTGAAGAACCTTGGAAGGAAAGTAAAACAAAAAGGATAAAAAAGAATATAGTTTTTAATTTTTTTTTGAAGCTGAAAAGCAAGGTTATGATGTGCATATATTTGGGTTTTAAATGAATAAAATTGAAGTTGATAATTTTTTTTTTTCAATTTAGTATTTTATTTGAATTTGAAGTTGTTTTGGCTTGGTTTTAACAGATTCTTAGGAAATGTAAAAGAAGTGGTGGATTAAAAACAGACTTTTGGGACAGCCTTTTTAAAAAATGAAACGATTCCATATTAGTTACCTGCCGCCCCATTCTATTCATAAGCAGAAAAAATACAAAAAAGAAGAAGCCTTTCAACTCTTTTTTATAAAACAATAAATACTTAACTTCTAAGTTTGTTATAATAAAAAGCAGGAAGCAAAACCATGAGTATGATGGGTTGGATAATAAACCTCCGCACATTAAAAAACAGATAATAGTCTTCTTGTTTTGGGTTAATTCCTTAAATCCGCAAGCGAATGTTGAAAAGAAAGTTGAAAAGTCAGTAAAACCAGTGCTTTAAAGACTTTTCACTTT